>CAYOTD010000433.1:0-5013 GCA_964406685.1 uncultured Solibacteraceae bacterium
TCGCACACTGCGGCTGGCACGCGAGATGATCGCGGTCAAGCTCGCCGCGCTGCTGGTCGTCGCCCCGCTCAGTGTGTGGCTGATCCGGGAACACGGCGCGGTGGGCGGCGCGTGGGCCATCGACCTGATCTACCTGCTGTCGGTCGGCCTGACGGCGGCGGTGGTGTGGCCGCGCCTGCGCCGGTTGGCGCGGGAACAAGAAGCGGTCAGCCATCAGCAGTAAGTAATTAGGGCTTTATGCTAGATCGAGTTGACGAAGGGCGTCTCCTGCGGTAGGAAAAGCGTGACGAACGGATTTCCACCGACAGGAGACAGGACGATGATAGACAGTTTCGATGATTTCTGCTTGTGGATGTACGTGGTGGTGGATGACGTGTGGCAGCAAATCGCGCCCTGGTTCAAGCGACCTGGCCCGGCGCCGGTGTGCAGCGACAGCGAGTTGATCACGCTGGCGTTGGTCGGAGAATGTCGGGGATGGGATGAGGAAACGGTGCTGCTGAGCCAGTGGCGAGCACACCCGGACCTGTTCAAGCGACTGCCCTCGCAAAGTCGCTTCAACCGGCGACGGCGGCAGTTGATGGCGGGGATCAACCTGCTCCGGCAGGTGGTGTTGTCGGCCCTGGATGTGGCTCAGGAGCAGGGCTGCGTGATCGACAGCCTGCCGGTCCCGGTCGTGGGGTTTCACCTGGCGCCGGGCTCGACGGGCGACTGGGCCGCACACGGGGCGACCTTTGGCAAGGTCAGCAGCAAGCATTTGACGATCTTCGGCTACAAGCTGCACCTGCTGATCACCCTGGGCGGGGTCATCCTGGACTTCGAGCTGGCTCCGGCCAACCAGTTCGACCTCACCGTCGGCGAGGAGTTGCTGTCCGCACACACCCACCTGACGGTGCTGGAGGACAAGGCCTACCTCAGCGCGCCGCTGGCAGCGACCCTGCTTGCCCAGAATGCCCTCCGTCTGTTGACCTTGCCGCGCCGCAATCAGAAACACCCCTGGCCGCCCGCGCTGCGGCGCCTGTTCAACGCCGCCCGCCAGATCATCGAAACCGTCATCGGCCAACTGACCGAGCAATTCCATCTTGAGACCAACCACGCCCACACGTTTGAGGGCTTGTGCGCGCGCCTGTACACCAAGCTCACCGCCCATACCCTGTGTATCTATCTCAACCGCCTGCTGGGCAATGCCGATTTCCTGCGCATCAAGTCGCTCGCCTTTCCGATCTAGCATAAGGGCCAATTAGCAGTTAGCAATTAGCTGACGCAATGTGCAGGTTTCTTGCGGAATAGCCTGATCTATTGTCCTAGCCCTCACCCCAACCCCTCTCCCTCAGGGCGAGGGGCTACAAGACACGGCGACTCCCCCTCTCCACGAGGGCCTGTCCCGGCGCAGTTGGCCGGGGAGAGGGGGCCAGGAGGGGAGGGTAGCGGCGGCTTCAAGCCGCCGCTACTGCTCATGGCTGAACGACCGCACCAACTCCTCCGGCGCGAGCCTGGGGTCCAGCACGAGGCTTTGCTCGATATACAGCGCGTGCCACAGTTGGAAGATCAACAGCGTCCACAGCGACCACAGCTCGTAACTGCGCCGCGCCAGGTGATCCTCCACCAGGCGCGCCACCGCCTCCGGCTGAAAGTAGCCCGTCGCCCGGATGCGCTCCGGCGACAGGTATTCGTCCACCAGCGGGCGAAGCGCCGTGCGCAACCACTCCGAACTGGGCGAGAAAAACCCCCACTTGGGCCGCGCCAGCACTTCCGGCGGCACGAGGTCCCGCACCGCCTCCTTGAGCACCGCTTTGAAGTCGCCGCCGCGAAGTTTGTGTTCCAGCGGAATGCGCAGAGCCAGTTCGACCAGGGGATGATCCTCAAACGGCGCGCGCGACTCGACGGACATCGCCATGCTCATCTTGTCCACGCGCATGTTGCTGTCTTCGGCGATCCACAGGTTGAGGCTAGTGAAGGCGATCCGGTCGGCGAAGTAGCGCGTGCGCGGCGCGGCCAGCAGGGGGCGCAGCCTGCCGCCGACGACGCGATCAGCCGCCGCAGCCAGGTCCGGGGAAACCAGCAGGTCCGGCAGGCGCTCCGGCCCGATCAGGCGCATCCAGCCCAGGTAGCGGTAGGCCGGGTCGCCGTTGCGTGATTTCTCCGCCAGCTTGCGCAGCCCATCGAAGCGGGCCGGCAGCCGCGCCAGCAGCGGCGTCAGCGCCGACCGGCGCAGCAGCCCCGGCAGGCGCAGGTAGCGTTCCAGGATGCGGTCGGAGCGGTAGTGCGGGTAGCCCAGGAACAATTCGTCGCCCGCATCCCCGGTCAGCATAACCGGTACGCCGCTGGTCCGCGCCAGCGCCGCGACGAACGCCGTCTGCACGATGGCCTGCTCCGCGACCGGCTCGTCCATCCCGTAGACCAGGTGCGGGAACAGGGCCGCCAGCGATTCGTCCTGGCGGATGGTGATGGCGTGGTGCTCCGTGCCCAGGCGCTCGGCGGCCAGCCGGGCGTAGCGGGCGTCTACGTTGAACTTGGAGTCGGCCTTGCTGCCCGGCGGCGCATCGAAGCCGACGGTGAACGTCTGCACCGGGCGGCCCATCGCCCGCCCCATGATCGCCACCACTGCCGTCGAGTCCACGCCGCCGCTGAGGAACGCGCCGATGGGCACGTCGCTCATCAGGCGCATCTCGACCGCCTGAGTCAGGGCCGCGCGCACCTGGGAAACCGAGGCGTCGTAATCCAGCGGGGCAGTGGTGTCCATTTCAGGACGCCAGTAACGCTCTTTGCACAGCCCGCGCCGTTCCACAGTCAGCCGCTCGCCGGGAGCCAGCTTCTCGACGCCTGCGAAGGCCGTCAGCGGCGGCGGGACGTAACCCAGCGCCAGGTAGGCCAACAGCCCTTCCGGGTTGACGGCGCGCCGCAGCCCCGGATGCGCGAACAGCGCCTTGACCTCTGAAGCGAACAGGAACTCGTCCCCGACCTGCGCATAGTAAAGCGGCTTTTCGCCCAGCCGGTCGCGCGCCAGCAGCAGGCGTTCCGCTGGCTCGTCCCACACGCCCAGGGCGAACATGCCGCGCAATCGTTCCAGCACGCCATCGCCCCACGCCTCGTAGCCGTGCACGATCACCTCGGTGTCGGTCCGGGTGGCAAAGACGTGCCCCAGCCGTTCGAGTTCTGCCCGCAGCGCCTCGTAGTTGTAAATCTCGCCGTTGTAAACGACGGCCACGCGCCGGTCCTCGCTGAAGATCGGCTGCACGCCCGCCGCCAGGTCGATGATCGCCAGCCGCCCTGCCCCAAAGGCCAACGGCCCGCTGTGATACGCACCGGCGCCGTCCGGCCCACGATGGGCCAGCGCACGCGCCATCCGCTCGACCAGCGCCGGATCGCCCACGCCGGACGGATTGAAGTGCCCGTATATGCCGCACATGTAAGGGTGATGTGTCCCTTTCAGCAGGCAGCCGACGCCGCCTGCAAAGCCCCCTGCCGGGACGCTGTCAGGTGTGTGCACAAATTGTGGAGAAATTGTAGCGGCAGACTCAATCCGCTGCTACGGGCACAACCACCCAGAAGCCCAGGTTATGCCAATCTGCACCGAGCACTTCGGGGCGCGGCGGGTCAGCCGGGGCAAACCACACCGAGGACTGCGCAAAAAGGCGCGTCCCCTTTCGAGGACGCGCACGTGTGCTCCTATTCAGTTGAGGCGGGGAGGGCTGCACCCGCTACCGTTCGACCTGTTGCTCGGCAGCCCGCTGGTTCGCCTGGACATGCTTATGGCTGACGCCAAACATGCGCCGATGCGTGACGAGCAGGCCGCGAATAAGGCTGCGCCGCTGCGCCTGGATGCGCTCCCGCCAGTGGGTGGTGCGCGCGGCAGCCTCGCTCAGGAGACGGCGACGCGCCCGGCCCAAAAAGGCCCGCGCCTGAGGGGAAACTTCATAGGGGCGGTTCATAGCGGCCCGGTGCGAAGGTTTGACGGACATGAATCGAACCCTCCTTGCTCCGATTTTCCACTACAACACTCCACTTTCAGTATCCACCCAGACCGCCGCCGAGTCAAGCAACGCTTAGCATACGTTTTTGCCGCGTCGAATAGAATATTTGTTCTACCTTAAGACTGCACCGCGCGCCGGGTTGCGCTAAAATAACGTTACCGGTCGGGCCATTTCTACGCCAGGAGTAATCATCCGGTGAGCCGTATCTTCATCAGCTATCGCAGGCAAGACAGCGAACCTTACGTAGACCGGCTGTACGAACGCCTCGTCCAACATTTCGCCCCGGACGACGTGTTTATGGACGTGGACAGCATCCGGCCCGGTGCGGATTTCGTGCAGGTCTTGGAGGAAGCCGTCGCCGCCTGCGACGCCTTGATGGCCGTGATCGGGCCGGGCTGGCTGGCCGCAGCGGACGAGTCGGGCAGCCGCCGCCTGGACCGGGACAACGACTTCGTGCGGATCGAGATCGCCAGCGCCCTCAAACAGAACAAGGTGGTGATCCCGGTGCTGGTCGGGCGCGCCAGGATGCCCGCCGCCGCCGACCTGCCGGGCGATCTCGCGGCGCTGGCCCGGCGCAACGCCATCGAGATCAGCCGCAACCACTTTGACGACGACGTGCAGCGGTTGATCGCCGCCCTCAAGGAGGCCGCGCCCGCCAACCGCTCGATCAAGCTGTCTGCCGATCCGGAGGCAGCGCGGCAGAAAGCCGCCGCGCTCAAGACGTTGCGCGACGACCTGGTGAACGCTACCACTTCCCCGCTTTACCGGGTCCGCGTGGAGAACCGCTTCTTCCCCGTGCCCGGCGACGGCAACCCGGACGCGAACATCCTGTTCATCGGGGAGTCGCCGGGCAAGTACGAGGCACAGCAGGGCGTCCCATTCTGCGGCCCGTCCGGGGAGGTGTTGGCAGAGATACTCAAGGAGATCGGCCTCCGGCGCGAGGACGTGTACCTGACCAATCTGCTGCTGGACAGCCCCGGCGAAAAACGCGAACCTACCCCGGCAGAGATCGCCTTCTACGCGCCGTTCGTGGACCGGATCA
>CAYOTD010000434.1:0-4995 GCA_964406685.1 uncultured Solibacteraceae bacterium
CGCTCCGGCCTCAACGGCTTCGAGCTGCTCCTGAATTCGGTGGGGTGCCCCAACTGCCGGCCGGGTTTCGTCGCCGCCCTGCGCGAGCGGCTGCGCGAGGCCGCCCCCCAGATGTGCGCCGACTGCCGGCGGCGGGCCGACACCAATCCGCTGCGGGTGCTGGACTGCAAGGTTCCCGAGGATCAACCCACGATCGAAGGCCTGCCGTCGATCCTCAATCACCTCTGCGAGGCCTGCCGCACGCATTTCGATGCCGTGCGCGCCCACCTGGGCGACCGCGCGATCCCGTTTGAGATCCGCCCGCGGCTGGTGCGCGGCCTCGACTACTACATGCGCACGACCTTCGAGATCGTCCACGGTGCCCTGGGCGCGCAGAACTCGGTGCTGGGCGGGGGCCGCTACGACGGCCTGGCCGAAGCGCTGGGTTCCAGGACGCATTCGCCCGGCATCGGCTTTTCGATCGGCGAGGACCGGCTGGTGATGTCGGTGGAAGAGCAGGGCGGCGGCGGCCTGGACCTCCTGGTGGCCGCCCTGGGCGAGGCGGTGTTCCGGCACGCCTCGCTGCTGGCGCGCGAGCTGCGCCGCGCGGGAGCGTCGGTCGAGGTTGCCACGGAGGGCAAGCTCAAGCGGTCCCTCGAGTTGGCCAACAAGCTCCAGGCGCGATTTGCCTTGATCGTGGGCGACAACGAGTGCGCGGCCGGTGCCTATGCGCTCAAAGACCTGGGCAGCGGGGAGCAGATCACGCTCGGCCGCGAAGAACTGATTGGCAAATTCCGGAAAGCGAACTGACATGGAAGAGAGCATTGAGAGACAGGCCGGAGTGCCTCTGGATTTCCTGGGCGATCTGCGCCGCACGCACACGTGCGGCCAGTTGCGCCTGGCCGACACCGGCGCCCGCGTCGTGCTGATGGGATGGGTGCACCGCCGCCATGACCTGGGCGGAGTCATCTTCATCCATCTCCGCGACCGCGACGGCATCACGCAGATCGTCTTCCACGAGGACGTGGACGCGGCCATCCACGGCAAAGCCGAGGCGCTGCGCTCGGAGTACGTCATCGCGGTGGAGGGCGCGGTGGCGCGGCGCTCGCCGGATACCGTGAACCCCAACGTGGACACGGGCGAAGTCGAGGTGGTCGGCGAAAAACTGTGGCTGCTGAACGTCTCGCGCGTGCCGCCGTTTCCGTTGGATGAAACCGTGAACGTGGGCGAGGACGCGCGCCTGAAGTACCGCTTCGTCGATCTGCGCCGGCCGCACATGCAGCGCAATATCATGCTGCGGTCGCGGGTGTCGTTCGCCGTTCGCGAGTACCTGCACGCGCAGGGATTCCTCGAGATCGAAACCCCCTTCCTGACGCGCTCCACCCCGGAGGGCGCGCGCGATTACCTGGTGCCCAGCCGCCTCCAGCCGGGCTCGTTCTATGCCCTGCCGCAATCGCCGCAACTGTTCAAGCAGCTCCTGATGATCAGCGGCTTCGAGAAGTACTTCCAGATCGTGCGCTGCTTCCGCGACGAGGACCTGCGCGCCGACCGCCAGCCCGAATTCACCCAGATCGACCTCGAGATGTCCTTTCCCCAGCAGGAAACCGTGCTGGGCGTCGTCGAACCGCTGGTCGAACGCATTTGCCGGAAGGCGGGATTCGAAGTGCCGGCCCCGTTCCCGCGGCTGACCTACGCCCAGGCCATGCGCTCTTACGGCATCGACAAGCCGGACCTGCGCATCCCGCCGTTCCACTGCGTCGAGGACCTGTTTGCCGGGGAAGGGCTGACCCGTGAGGGTCTGCCGCTGGTGGCCATCCGCATTCCCAAGACCGGGCCGCTCAGCCGCAAGGAGCGCGACGAGTTGAAGGCTGCCGGACAGGAGCGAGGCCTCACCGTCTACGACGACGTCAAGCGCCTGGATCGCGATTTCCCCGCGGCCATGGTCAAGGTGCGTGAACGCACCGGCATGGCCGAGGAAGACCTGCTGCTGCTAGCCGGCTGGCGGGCGGAGCCCCAAGGCCATCGTCCCGAAGAGACGGTGTTGCAGGCTTGTGGGCAGTTGCGCCTGCTGGCCGCGCAGAAGTACAACGACCGGCACGGATTGCTCGATCCGCGCGACTTCCGCTTCCTTTGGGTGCTGGATTTTCCGATGTTCGAGTGGGACGAAGAGGAGAACCGCTGGATCGCCGCCCACCACCCGTTCACGTCCGTGCACGACGAGGACCTGGAGAAACTCAGCGTCGACCCGGCGCGCTGCCGGGCGATGTCCTACGACCTGGTGCTGAACGGCATCGAGTTGGGGTCGGGTTCGATCCGTATCCACCGCCACGACGTGCAGTCGAAAGTCTTCGCCGCGCTGGGATTCAGCGAGGAGGAGGCGCGGCGCAGGTTCGGGTTCCTCCTGGAGGCGCTGGAATACGGCGCCCCGCCGCACGGCGGCATCGCCCTCGGTCTTGACCGGCTGGTAATGCTGTTGGCGGGGGAAACCTCGATCCGCGACGTGATCCCGTTCCCCAAGACGGCGCGCGGCGCAGACCTGATGTGCGATGCTCCCGCGCCCGTGCCCGAGCGGCAACTGCGCGAGCTGGGGATCCGGCCAGCGGGGCACGCAAAACCTCAGTCTCCCTGAGGTCGCGGAACTGAGCCGCGACCAAAGGGAGCGGAGGATCTTCTAGGCCCGCGGCGGCGTGTCGACGACCATGAACCGCTTCTCGTCGAAATAAAGCACCTTGCCCTGACGGTACGACTGCACCGCCATGGTGATGAGCACCTGCGCGCAAGCGGCCGTTTCGACGTCGAGTGTCGGCTTCTGGCGCGTGCGCATGCACGAGAGGAAGTTCTCGACGTGGGCGGTCATCGAATCCTTCATGTCGACCGGAATCGACTTGTCGGCCAGGGTCTCGTCGAAGCCGAACTTCTGCTTGTAGGCTTCGTTCTTGCCCACGATGCGCCGCTCGGGCTTGAGAGTGATGTGATCCGTGCGGGCTTCGAACATGCCGTGGTCCACCATGATGATGGTGCCTTCATGGCCCCGGATCAGGCCCGGGATGTGCTGCGAGTTGGCCATCGAGGAGGTCAGCACGACCGAGTGGTCCTGCGGATACTCGGCGATCAGGTGGAAGGTGTCGGGCACCTCGCGCTCGTCCTTGAAGATGTAGTTGCCGCCGCCCGACATCACCTTGTGGGGGAATTGGGGCTGGGTCCAGCAGATGTTCAAGGGCGCGGCGACGTGGAAGAACAGGTCGGTGGCGGTGCCGCCGGAGTAGTCCCAATACTTGCGGAAGCGGAAGAAGCGGTCGGCGTTGAAAGGGATGCTCGAGGTCCCGCCCAGCCACATCTTCCAGTCGATGTAGTTCTCGCCCGACTTGTCCGGTCCGGCTTCCTGGTCGATCGGCCAGTTCCACTCGCCTTGGGCCGAGTTGCGGTGATAGGAGCCCTGGCTCAGGATCATCTTGCCGATGGCGCCGTCGGCAATCAGTTTCTTGGCCTGCCACCACTGATCGGCCGAAGTGGTCTGCGAGCCGACCTGGAGCACCCGCTTGGTCTGCTTGACGGCGTCGATCATGGCCTTCACCTCTTCGATGGTGTGGCACATGGGCTTTTCGCAGTAGACATCCTTGCCGGCCTTCATCGCCGCGATGGCGATGCGGGCATGCCAGTGGTCCGGAGTGGCGACGATCACCGCGTCGAGGTCCTTGCGCGCGATCACTTCGTTCCAGTCCAGATAACCATCGACCTTGGTCTTGAACTCGGTCGCGTGCATATCCTTGTTATTATTGATCCGCTTCTGATACACGTCGCAGACCGCGATTACCTGCGCGTTGGACGCGCCTTGGCCCACCTTTCCGAACGCGCGGCCGACGTAGGTGCCTCGCCCGCCGACGCCGATGACGCCGATGTTGATCTTGTCGTTGGCTCCGAAAGCCCGGCTCGGCACGATCGTGGTGGCCAGTCCGAGGGCCGCGCCCATGTTGGTCGCGCCCTTCAGGAAATCCCTGCGCTTCAAATCACTCATAGCAATCCTTCCTTGGAAGATACCCGCCGTTACCCCAACAGTTTACTCTTCGGCGGAGAGTCGGGTCAAAGCTGCGGCCGCCAGGCGCTTGTTCTCACGCACCGCCGCCGACCACCACACCAGCAGGCACAAGGTGTGCGTCAGCAGCGCAAAGACATTGCCCGTTATCAGCAGCGGCAACGAACGGCTGCTGATCGCCAGCGCACGCAACGACTGCGACACCGCCTCTCCCGCGCTCTGGATTCCGTATCCCCCGCTGACCATCAGCAGGGAGCGGTCGGAATGACGCTTGCCCACCAGAACCGCCCACAGCAGCAGGTTGAGCAGGGCGCTGCCGAAGGCCATGTACTTGGTGAACTCCGTCATCCATTCGTTCAGGCGCGGCGCGCGGGTGGCCAGCAGCGCCGCCGTCGACCCCAGACCGATCACGATGAGCAGCCAGCGCATCGTCCTCCCGCGGTTGGGACTGGCGGCCTGCGAACGCCATACCAGCGAGAGGACCAGGAGGTAGAGCAGGCTCTGAAGCACCAGTTCCCCCGCCCAGTAAGTCTCCTGCCAACTCTGCGGCAGACGTCCCGCTTCGCGCGCGGCGATGTTGGCGATGGTCCACAGGAAGAGAACCAGACCGTAGACGAGAAGGAAAGGGAACGTGCGAAAGGAACCGCGCAGAAGAGTATTCAGAAGGACGGCCTGCAACGGCAGACTCACGCCCCAGGCGATCCACTGAAGATATTTCATAGAGACCCCGGGAGCGGGGTCTCTATGAAATCAGATGAGAACCAGCCCAGCGAGTTACGCAACCTCCCAGGGATCGGGAGGGAAGTTCGGACCGGAGGCAACCTCCCAGGGATCGGGAGGGAAGTTCGGACCGGAGGCAACCTCCCAAGGATCGGGAGGGAAGTTCGGGCCGGAAGCGACCTCCCAGGGATCGGGAGGGAAGTTCGGACCGGAGGCAATCTCCCAAGGATCGGGAGGGAAGTTCGGGCCGGAGGCAATCTCCC
>CAYOTD010000435.1:0-4991 GCA_964406685.1 uncultured Solibacteraceae bacterium
GGCCGCTCCCATGGGCAACATCGACAAACTGGTGGTGATCGACCAGGGCAACGGCGCGCAGGCGGGGCCGTCCGGAGCGGCGCGGCTGGCACAGACCGGGCCCGCGGTGGTGTTCAACCTGCTCCAGCAGTTGCAGGCGCTGGGACTAGATGTGCCGACGGTGCTCGATCAGCTTGGCGTGAAGAAGGCTGCCCAACCCAAGGACTCCGGTGAGTAGGGGACACATGTTTCGTTCGATTTCAGTGATGGTCTTGACGATGTCGGTGGCCATGGCACAGACCTCTCCGCTGGTGGGCAATTGGGCCGGAACGCTGGAGGCCGGAAGCGCCAAACTGCGCCTGGTGTTGCATGTCGGCGCGACCCCGTCAGGCCTCGCGGCGCGGCTGGACAGCATTGACCAGGGTGCCATGGGGTTGCCCGTGACCAGCCTGATCCTCGAGAATTCGGTCGTGCGGCTGGAAATGCGCAACCTGCGGGCGAGTTTCGAGGGATTCCTCAACAAGGAAGGCACAGAGATCAGCGGCGAATGGCGACAGGGCGGGGGAACGCTCCCCCTGGTGTTCAAGCGCGTGGAATCGGGCCTCAAACGCCCCCAGGAGCCGAAGAAGCCCTACCCATATCGCGAAGAGGAGATTGTCATCGAGAATTCCGCCGGTGGCGTGAAGCTCGCCGCCACGCTGACTCTTCCGGCGGGCCAGGGTCCGTTCCCCGCCGTCGTGCTGCTGACGGGGTCGGGCGCCCAGGACCGCAACGAGTCGATCATGGGGCACAGGCCCTTCCTGGTGCTGGCCGACCATCTCACCCGCGCCGGCATCGCCGTGCTGCGCGCCGACGACCGCGGTGTGGGCGGCTCCTCGGGCGACCTTTCGCAGAGTACCTACGACGATCTCGCCGGAGATGCACTGGCGGCGGTGGCGTTCCTCAAGGGGCGGAAGGAAATCGACATGAAGCACATCGGCTTGGCCGGCCACAGCGAAGGAGCTTCCGTCGGCATGGTTGCCGCCGGGCGGTCGGCCGATGTGGCGTTCCTAATCCTGATGGCCGGACCGGGTGTGACCGGTGAACAGCTCATGTACGAGCAGAGCAAGACCATCGCCCGCATGCCCGGCGGCAACCAGCGCGCGGCGGCGTTGAACCGCAGGCTTCAGGAGGCGATGTTCGCGGCGATCAGGAAAGGGACCACCCGCGAGGCGACGGAGAAGCGGTTGCGGGAAGCCATCAGGAATTTCGTCGCCTCGATGTCGGCGGAGGACCGCCAGGCCGCGCCCATGCTGCAAGCCGTGGCCGAGAGGCAGGCACCCGCTCTTCTGACCCCGGGCTTCCGTTCTCTGCTGTTGTTCGATCCCGCTCCGGCGCTGGCGAAGGTGAAATGCCCGGTGCTGGCGCTCTACGGAGAGATGGACTCGCAGGTTCCCCCGGTCCAGAACCGGGCACCGATGGAGGCGGCCCTGAAGGCGTCCGGCAACGGCAGTGCTTCGGTGGTTGTATTGCCCTCGCTCAACCACCTGTTCCAGAACGCGAAGACGGGTCTGGTGACCGAGTACGCGGCGATCGAGGAGACCTTCGCCCCTGCGGCGCTGGACGCCATCTCCGGGTGGATTCAACGCCACGCCAAGGCGGCTCAGTAAGAGACCCGTTCCGCCGCCTGTCACTTCGCGCCCGGCTGCAATTGGATTCCGTCGCCGATCCTGGCGAGACCGGGGATGGAAACCGGCAGCTTTCCTCGGATGGCGATCTCGCCGAACAGCGCCCTTACGGCGGAGGTCTCGGCGGTCGACATCGTGCTGTAGGTGGCCAGATAAGACGCGACATCGGGGAACTTGCGGAGCAAATAGGGATTGCCGAAGCTGACCAGCGCCACGGGCTTGCCGGCGGAGATCGACTCGACCAGCTTCGGGAAACCGCCCGGCAGAGCCACATCGCCGCGATAGGCGGCCACGCTGGCGTACGCGCCGATGACCACCGCCTCGCACGCCGCCGCGCGGCCAGCCGCCGCTTCAATCTCGGAGGCGGGCAGCAGCGGGTCCAGCAGCATCACTCCGGCCTTCGGCGCGCGCGACCGCAACTCATCGAGGAAGCGGCGCCCCTGCGTCCCGTAGCGGTTCTCAGTGAGCAGAATCCAGCAGGCCGCGCCCGGATTCCGGAGCGGCAACAAGGCGCCTTCGTTCTTCACCAGCGTCAAGGCGGCGTCGGAAGCCGTCTGGGCGCGTTCCATGTCGTCGGGTGCGTCGATGGCGTCGCCGACGGCCTCCACGTCCACCAGGCGCTGTTTGCGGAGGCCGAGGCGCGCCTTGGCTTCGAGAATCCGCAGCGCGCTTTCCTCGATGCGCCGGGCGGAGATCCGTCCGGATTGCACCGCCGCCACCACGCCATCGATGGCCTTTTCGGCGTCGGGCGGCACCAGCAGCAGGTCGGCGCCCGCCTCGAGGGCGCGCACCGCCGCCTCCGCGCCGGGGAACTGGGAAGTCAGCCCCTGCATGTCCATGGCGTCGGTCGTAATCAGGCCGCGGAAACCGAACTCGCCACGCAGCAGGTCCGTCAGGATGGCCTTCGAGACCGTGGCGGGGACCGGTTGCGGTTCCAGAGCGGGCACCGCTATGTGCGCCGTCATCACGGCGTCCACACCGGCGGCAATGGCTTCGCGGAAAGGAACGAACTCGACGCGATCCAGCCGCGCGCGGTCCACCGTGATGGTGGCCAGGCCGAGGTGAGTGTCCACCGCCGTATCGCCGTGACCGGGGAAGTGCTTGACGGTCACCAGGACGGGGTGGCGCGTCTCCGAGTGCGCGCCTTCGACGAAAGCCCGCACGTGGCGCGCGACGGCCTTCGGATCCTCGCCGTAGGAACGCGTGTTGATGATGGGGTTGTCGGGATTGTTGTTGACATCCGCTACGGGCACGAACAGCCAGTGGACGCCGAGGGCGCGCGCCTGGCGGGCGGTGGCTGCCCCTATCGCTCGCGTGCGTTCGACGTCGCCTGCCGCGCCGTAAGCCATGGCATAAGGGAAGCGGGCGGCGCCCGCGACGCGCATGGAAGCGCCGCGCTCGAAATCCCCCGCCACGATCAACGGCACCCGCGCCAGCCGCTGCATCCGGTTGAGGAAGGCCGCCGTCGCGTGCGGTTCGGCGTTGCGCACGCCTCCGCTCTGCACGCGGTTGAGCAACACCAGCCCGCCCACGCGCACCTCACGCGCCAGCCGTTCATACTGCTTCCATTCGGGCGTGCGCGAACCGGGCGAATCGCCGTAGAACGGAACCATCACCAGTTGCGCGACCCGCTCGCGCAGGCTCATTCCCCGCAGCCATTTGCGCGCCGTCTGTCGTTCGGCGGCCACCGCCACGGGCAGAGTCAGAAGGAGCGCCGCGACAGCACCTAGGAACCTCATCCACTCAATCTTACGATCAAACGGATTGCTTGCGCACTTTCAAGGCGGGGGCGGGACACTCGATGGCGGCGGGTTTCTTCAGCGGCTTGCGGTTCAGAAGCCGCTTGACCGACCGCACCAGGTGAGCCACTTCATTGGCGCTTTTTTGGATAACAATGTCTGCTCCCGTCGACTTCTCGTCCAATCCGAGTGCATCGACGAAACCGGAAAGCAGGATGATGGGCACCGCTGGCGCAATTCTTCGAACTCGTTCGACCAGCTCTTTGCCATTCATCTTCGGCATTTTGAAATCCGTGACGAGCAGATCGAAGCGGCCGCGGGAGAACTCGCCGAGAGCCTCCTGCGCGCTGGATGCCGTCACAATCTCGTATCCCAATTCGATCAGCACGGTCTTGCGTGCCAGCAAGCCGAGCTGATTGTCGTCTACCAGCAGGATCCGGAACGGGCCTGAGGATGATCTGGAGGGTGAAGACGCGCTCATGAGAGACGATGAGAAAGTAGCAGAGCCACAATCGCGGTGTCAATCGCGGCTGTAACGGGATGGAAACGCGCCAGATTTTTCGCTTGACTTCGCGGGCGTTCCTTCCGTTCTCCTCACTCGACCTCGCGCGGAGCCGTGTATCCGGCCTTCGCGATGATGGTGTACTTGATCGACTTCCCTTTTTCGTCGGTGATTCGCAGTGGTTCGCCATTGGCCGGATTCACCAGCTCGACTTTGATCTTCCGGTACTTGCCGTCGCGAGCCTGGTTGGACGGCTGGTAGGCCAGTGAGTACTGGTTCCGCAACGCGTCGGAGATGGCGCGGAAGATGCTGGGGAACTCGCCGTAGAATCGCGGGAAGAAGGCTTGGCCACCGGTCTCCTTGGAGAAAGTGCGCATCTGGTTATCGGCCTGGAGGAAATCCAGCCGGGCTATGGGGCCCAGGTAGCCGCGCGCGTCGTAGTACTCGCGCAACGCCTGCATGAGGCCGATGGCGTAGATGGGGACGCCGGCCTGTTGGAGTATCTTGCGGGTCTTGTCGAAGGTCAGCTTGCTGAAGGTGTCGATGCCGGAAGCAATCAGCACCATGGCCTTGCGGCCCTCGATCTCTTCCATGCGTTCGGCTGTAAAAGTGAGCGCATCGAACAGGTTCGATTCAGAGTAGGCGGCGATGCGCAACCGCTGCATCGCCTCCTGGGTCTCCATCCGGTTGGTGGTGAAGTCCGACAGGATCTCGGGCCGCATGTCGTAGGCCACCACCGCGACGTAGTCTTCCTTCTTCAGCGTCTCGATAAAGCCGTAGGCCGCGGTGAGGGTCTGATACCAGCTCTCCGTCCAGTACTGCTGGTAGAGGTTGCTGAACTCGATGACCAGGCAGACGGTCATCGGCGCCTCGCCCATGGAGAAGTTGGAGATCTGCTGCGGGACGCCGTCCTCCAGGACGCGGAAGTTGCCGCGCGGGATACCCGGGATGAACTGGCCGCGGTTGTTCAATACGGCCACGTCGAGATTCACGGTGGTGACGTCGCTGCGAAACGTGGGTCCGCCGGCAGGCGCATCCACCCGGTCCTTCTTGCTGTACTTGGAAGGAATCTTCTGTTCGGCTTCGCGGGTGTCGGTTTTCTTT
>CAYOTD010000436.1:0-717 GCA_964406685.1 uncultured Solibacteraceae bacterium
GCTGGGCGCCGGGGCGAAGACCGCGGAAAGGGGAATCGCCACCGCCGGATCGCCGCCGGCGCGGGCCGGCGCGGGGGGCCGCGCCAGTGCGGACGCTCCGGCAAACGCGCAGAAAAATCCTAGCGCGCCCGCCGCCATCGCCGCCGGGATCGCAAGGCGCGATCTCCCGCCACGCGGGCGATCCGCCCGCCCGCAAACCGCTGGCGCCGGAGGTTGTTTCGCAGTCCCTGGCGCCGCGTGGTGGCTCATTTCCATAAGCGGCTTATTGCGCGGGCCGGCGCGCCCGCGATATGCGAAATATGGAATTCGATCCGCAGCAGGTAGTTGATCAGGTCCACGTGAATGCTCGAAGTGTCGAGCGAATCGCGCGATCCATCCTGAAGCCGGTGAAGGTGCGCGATCAGCAGCGAGCGGGCGTAATCATCGAGTTCGGAGCGGTGGCGGCGGATCGCGGCGAGTGTTTCCTGATCCGTGGTGGCGATGGCGATAAACAGCGCCGAAAGATCGTTGGCCACGCGCATGAATAAATCGTCGAGTTCCTTGCCGCCTTCGGGCGAGAAGCGCGTGCCGTAGAGGATGCGTTTGCTGGCGAGCGGGGCGATGTTTTTATCCAGAAGATCGCCGATATGCTCGATGTGATTGACCATCTGGATGAGCGAGAGGAACCGCCCGGCTTCCGGCTCCATATTGGGCTGGCGCATCATGTGGATGAGGTAA
>CAYOTD010000436.1:727-4986 GCA_964406685.1 uncultured Solibacteraceae bacterium
GCGATGCACCGCGTCGAGCTTGTCGTCGCGCTTGTGGACGAAATCGAGTTGGGAGTCGCTGGCCTTGAAGAGCGCCTCGCGGGCGGCCTTCATCTGCTCTTCCACGAACCGGCCCATGCGCGAGACTTCCCGCAGCGCCGCGCCGAGGACGATCCGCGGGCTTTCCACCATCGGCAGGTCCAGATACTTCAGCCCCGCTTCGGCTCCTTCCTCGCTGCGCGTGGGGACGAGGCGCATGACGAGTTTTTCGAGATGCCCGACACAGAGCACTGCGATGGTCGCGATGCAGATATTAAAAAGCGTATGGATATTGGCCAGCGCGCGCGCGGTTTCGCCGGAGGTCAGAGTTCCCATCTCGCCGCCTGTCGCCAGCGCCGTGACCCACACGCCGATCCAGGCCAGCGGGCGCATGAGCGGCAGGAAAAGGAGCACGCCGAGGATTTTGAAAACGATGTTCGAGACGGCGACCCGGCGCGCCTCGCGCGACATGGTGGTCGAAGCGATCATGGCCGTAACGGTCGTTCCGATATTGGCTCCGAAAATGATCGGCACGGCCGCTTCGGGGGTGATCAGATTCTGGCGCGCGAGGGCGAGCGCCAGGCCGAGAGTCGCCGCGCTGCTATGCACCGTCGCGGTGAAAAGCGCCGCCAGGATCAGCGTCCAGCCGGGATAATCGCGGATCGCCCAGAGCGCGTCGGCCAGCCAGGGCAGGCGGCGCAGGGGGTCCACGGCCTGGATCATCACGTGCATTCCGTGGAAGAGCAGGCCGAATCCCAACAGGCCCGATCCGAGCCATCTCATGCGCATCCGCTCGGTCGAGATGATCTGCAAAAGCACACCCGCCGACACTGCCACGAGCGCCACGTCATACAGGTTGAAGGCGAGCAATTGCACGGTGAGCGACGTGCCGATCGCCGAGCCGAGAACCAGCGGAATCGCCTGACGGAGCGTCATGCGGTTGGCGCCCGCAAAAGTCACGAACATGGTGGTGGAGGCGGTGCTCGACTGCATCAGGAACGTGGCGGCCGCGCCCAGGGCGACTCCGGTGGCGGGCCGGCCCTCCAGCGCGTTCATCCATTCCCGCAGATGCGCGCCGCCAAGCCGCCCCAGCCCTTCGCCCGTCAGTTTCGCCCCGAGCAGAAACAGCGCCATGCCGCCGATCAGAACCATTACGGTCCAGTTGAACCAGGATTTCGAGCGGCCCTCCACGCGAAAGACCAGGCGCCCCTGGGGTTGCTCGCCATCGGGATACGCGCTGAAAACGATGAAATTCTCACCCACGGATTCGATAAACACCTTATCCAGGGAAACAATCCCGTCCTTATCCGTCCGCAGCGGGCCGGAGGGATAGATTGTGACGCCGGTGGTTTCCGGCTGATCCGGCGGCGCGTCCGGGGAAATGACAAAAACATGGATTTCCAGCCCGGAAATCGGCTTGCCGCCGGCGTCGAGCGCCCGGGCGCGGAGCGGAGACGCCAGCCGCGAGCCAACAATCCCCACCGCGTCGTTCTGCGCGGTTCCGGGAGTCAGTTTATCGGAATAGGGAACGAGCCGCAGGGCGGGGGCCTCTTGCGGATCGGCGGAGGCCCTCGCGCCGGATGGCTGTGGAGCGTGGGCGGCGGTCTGGGCGATTTCATCGCCGGAAGGTTTGGAGGCCGCGCGCCGGCTCGCCAGATTGCCAAGCGCCAGCGCCGCCACCGCCACAAGCAGCGGGGCGAACCGGCGAAGCGCGCGTTTCCAGTCTATCCGTCGAAAATTCTTTTCTTTCATCATCCGGGTTCGCTCCTCCTGATGAGCGAACCCGGAACACGAACAAAAAGCGGCTGGAATGTCAAGGAAAACCCGGGAATTTCCCTTTGCCCGCCCAGGATATTTCCGTTTTCACCCGGGGCGGGCCAGAAGTTTGACCAGGGTCGCCGGGTGTGCGGCCAGATGCGTGCGTTTCTCCGGGTAGCAGGCTTTCGGGCGTCCGCGCAGTTTCAGGCCGGCCACCAGCGACAGCGCCACGCGGCAGCACAGCCCAAGCGTCATCGCCGCCCCCTCCTTGCGGCTCCGCCGGGCGTCCTCGCCAAACGTCCGGTCCAGCACATGGTGCAAACGGTTCTCCACTCCCCAGTGGCCCCGGATCCTCCGCGCCACCGTTTTCGCCCCGAGCCGCCCGCCCGTCTTCGGCCCCGCGACCAGATAGTAATGCCACTCGGTCTTGCGCGCCTTCTGGCCTTTGCGCCGCGCGACGTGCCGTGTGCGCACCGCGGCGATCTGGCGGACCTCGGGCCAGAGTTCCCGCACGTCACCGGGCGCCGGGCGAAGCCACAGGTCCCGGTAAATCACCCACCTGCTTTTTTTTCTCTTCCGACTGATGGCCGGGCTTTGCCTGCGCGAGCGGCGAGAAGTGGCGCCGCAGCCGCCGCAGCGTCTCCTTCTGGTTTCTCTTTACCTGGAAGATGGCTTTTTTGCCCTTGCCAACAAGCTGTTTGACGACCGAGCGCTGGCAGAACAGGGCGTCGAAGGTCAGCAGCGAGAGCCACGGATGGCGGGCGAGGAACCCCTCGAGGTGGTCCTCGAAGGCCGACAGTTCGTTCTTGTTCGCGGCGACCTCGAACAGGTCGATGAGCTGCCAGTAGTCCTGGAGGAACACGTGCATCACATGGACCCCGCTCTTGCGCATGGCCTTGCCATCGGCGGCGGCGGCGGCGGGGCTTTGGCCCGCGCGGCGGCGGGCGCAGGCGCCCAGCCAGCAGACCATGGCCTGGCGCAAGGTCTCGACGGGCAGGACCTCGAAGAGACGGCAGTAGGTGGACTGCGAAGGAGAGACCGGATGGGTGAAGCCGAGACGGCGGCGCAGAGCCGGGCGCTCGCGCCCGAAGGCGACAATGGCGGTCATGGTGTTGGCGCCCGCGGCGAAACCGGCGACAAGGAGGGCGAGCAGCGCCGGAAGCGGGTGGCGGCGGCCTTGGGCGCTGCGGGGATCGGGGAGGGTCTGAAGGAGTTCGAGGAAACTCTGGAGGGGTTCGGAATCGTCGTCGGAAAGGGGGGCGGGGACAGCGGGGGGGATCATGGACAGGCTCCGGGAAGGGATGGCGGCAGAAAACCGCGCTGGAACCAATCAAATCCCCGAAAAATCAACAGTGTCTACAAAAAGAACGGAAACATCCTGATTTTCCAGGGCGCATTTTTACATATTTTGCGCGTCTGGAACCGTTCCCACTCTAAAGATTGGTCTACTGAGAAATACCTTTTTACTGCAATCACTAAGCAGCCTCCCAGCCATGAGAGAGGGCCTTGTTTCACTGCCTGCTTAACTGTGTCAAGATGCGCCCGATCAGATCGCCGGGATTTGGTTCTTGCGTGTGTGGACGGGGCTGGGGTAGAGGCGGCTGGTCCCTGGGGGCGGAGAATTCATGAAAAAGCGCTCGGAACGCTGAAACTCAGGATGGACCCATGGAATCATTTTTTACCACGCTGAACACGGTTTTCGAGACGGCGAGCGGAATTATCTGGGGGCCGCCGCTGATTATCCTTCTAATCGGCACGGGCATTTTCCTGACGTTCCGCCTGGGATTTCTGCAATTTACGCACCTGATCCCAGCGCTGAAACTCGCTTTCTCGAAGTCCGACGAAACGGCCCCGGGCGACGTGAGCCATTTCCGCGCGCTGATGGTGGCGCTCGCGGCGACGATCGGCACGGGCAACATCGCGGGCGTGGCGACGGCGATCGCGGCGGGCGGGCCAGGGGCGCTTTTCTGGATGTGGATCACGGCGCTCTTCGGCATGGCGACGAAATACGGCGAGGCGATTCTGGCGGTGAAATACCGTGTGGTGGATGAGGCCGGCGAGATGTCGGGCGGGCCGATGTATGCGCTCGAACGCGGGCTGGGCCAGAAGTGGCTCGGCGTGCTGTTCGCGCTCTTCGGCTGCATTGCGGCGTTTGGGATCGGCAACATGGTGCAGGCGCATTCGGTGGCCGACGCGCTATACGACACCTTCGCGACGCCGCGCTATATTACGGGGGCCGTTCTGGCCGTGTTGACGGCGCTGGTGGTGCTGGGCGGTATCAAGCGCATCGGCGAGTTCTCGGGCTGGCTCGTGCCGGTCATGGCGATTCTGTATATTCTGGCGGCGCTGGTGATTCTGATTCTCAATTTCCGGCATATTCCGGAAGCGGTGGCGCTGGTTTTCAAACACGCTTTTTCGCCCATGGCGGCGGTGGGCGGATTCGCCGGAGCGATGGTGAAGGAAGCGATCCAGAAGGGCGTTTC
>CAYOTD010000437.1:0-4962 GCA_964406685.1 uncultured Solibacteraceae bacterium
TGTGCTCAGCGGCCGGCCGACGCAGATCGGTTCCTACACTCTGCGCATTCAGGCCACCGACTCCGCTACCACGCCGCAGACCGCCCAGCGGGATTTCACGCTCGTCGTCGAAGTGGCCCCGCTCCAGATCGAAACCAGTCAGCTTCCCGCCGGCAAGGGGAACACCGAGTATCGGGCCACGGTGACGGCCAGCGGCGACACGCTTCCCTACCGGTTCACCCTCGTCTCGGGCAGCGTCCCCGGCCTCACTCTATCCGCCGATGGCGTGCTCAGCGGCCGGCCGGCGGAGCCCGGTTCCTTCGCGTTGCGCATCCAGGTGACCGACTCCGCCTCTACGCCCCAGACCGCCCAGCGCGACTTCACGCTCTCCATCGCCGCCGCGGATCTGGCCGTCACCAGCCCGGCCGAGCTTACCTCCGCCACGGTCGGCGCCGCTTACAGCGCGAGCTTCTCCGCCTCCGGGGGCACTCCACCCTATCGATGGGATCTGGAGTCGGGCGAGATCGCCGGGCTGACACTCAACGCCGACGGGACGCTGAGCGGCACACCCTCGCGGGACGGCAGCTTCACCATCGTCGTTCGCGTCACTTCGGCGAACTCGCTCCAGGCCACGCGCTCTTATACTCTTGCCGTCGGCCTGCCCCAGGCGACCGCCACGCTGTCCGCGGCCTCCTCCGCCGGCCAGACCTCGCTTGTCTTGCGCCTGGGTGCCGCCTATCCGGCCGAATTGGTGGGACAACTGCGCCTGACCTTCGCGCCCGACGCGGCCGGTCTGCCCGCTGGAGGCTACATGGATCCCGCCCTCCAGTTCGCCGCCGGAGGCACATCGCTTGCCTTCACGGTCCCGGCGAACTCAGCCACCATCACCTTGCCGCAGAACGGCGCCCTCCAGTTGGGCACAGTGGCGGGTACGGCCACCGTGGCGTTGACGCAATTGCGCGCCTCCAACACCAATACCGACGTTCCTCTGGCGTCTCGGCCCTCGACCACGGTCGCCGTGCCGCGCCAGGCGCCGGTGATCGTCGCCGGCAGCGTCCAGATCACCGGCATGACGGCCAGTGGATTCGCCGTCGAGCTGGACGGCTACTCCACGCCGCGCGACCTGCGTTCGGCGACCTTCACCTTCACCGCCGCCTCGGGCGCCCGCCTGGAGGGACAGGCGGCGCACACCGTGCAACTGGCGGCCGACTCGGCCACCTGGTTCAACTCCACCGACGGCCGGAACAACGGCAGCCGGTTCCATCTGCGCGTGCCATTCACCCTGAGCGGCTCCTCCGGAGTCGTCGCTTCGGTCAGCGTCACGCTCGACAATTCGGTGGGGACCTCCTCCGCGGTCTCGGGCGGGGTGCGGTAACCGGCGCCCTCGCCCGGCGTTCCGGGAGTTACAATCTACTCGTCGGCGTATTGCGTGGGTTCGCCGGAAGGAGCGGGCCGTTACCCGCGGGACGTCACCGGGGCCGGGTATCTGGGTGGCAACATCGACGACAGCGTCGGACGTCGGCAGCGAGCCGTCTGCCTTCAAACGCTACGGGGCCGCTGTATTGGCCGTGGCGCTGGCCGCCGCCGTTCGCCTGTCGATTGTGCCCTTGGTCGGCCGCAAGGCGACATCCCTGGCCTTCACCCTGGCCGTCACGGTGGTGGCCCTGTACGGTGGAACCGCCCCGGCGCTGGTGGCCGGCGCGCTCAGCGCTCTGGTCGGGACTTATCTGTTTCTGGAGCCAATCTACAGCTTCCGCATCGACGACCGCGCCGACTTCCTGAACGTTCTGATCTCCCTGGTGGTCTACGCCGGGATCGGTCTGCTGGGGGGAAAGCTGCGCCACTCGCTTCTCGCCAGCCGGCACAGCGAAGCGCGCTTCCGCCTTCTTTCCGAGACCGTGCCGCAACTGATCTGGACCTGCCGGGCCGACGGCGCCTGCGACTACCTCAGCCCACAGTGGGCCGAATACACCGGCCGTCCCGCCGAGGCGCTCTTCGACCGGGCCTGGCTGGAACACGTCCATCCCGACGATCGCGCCGGCCTGATGCAGGCGTGGACCGATTCCGCCGCCACCGGGAGCGTGTTTCAAAGGGAGTACAGAATCCGGCGCGCCGACGGTGTCTACCGCTGGTTCGACACACGCGCCGTTCCGCTGCGCGACGCCCAGGGGCGGATCTTGAAATGGTTCGGCGCGAACACCGATATCGACGATGCGCGCCAGTTGCGCGAGACGTTGCGCCAGGAAGGGGAAAGGCTCGCCAAGATCATCGATACCGCGCCGGGAATGGTCTACTCCGGCCGCCGGCGGCCCGACGGGAGTTGGTCCATGCCCTTTGCCAGTCCGCGAATCGTGGACCTGTACGGTGTCCAGCCGGAGGAGGTCGTCGAGGATGCCACTCCGGTGTTTTCCAAGATCCACCCGCAGGATCTTGACCGCGTGCACGAGAGCATCAACCAGTCGTTGGCGGCGATGTCGGCCTGGCGCGCGGAATTCCGGGCTATCCACCCGGAGAAGGGCGAGATCTGGCTCGAGGGTCATTCCATGCCCGTCGCCGAACCGGACGGCAGTGTCATCTGGCACGGGATCATCTCCGACATCACCGCCCGGAGGCGGATCCAGGAGGAGGTCCTCCGCCTCAACGCCGATCTGGAGCGGCGTGTCCAGGAGCGCACTGCCCAACTGGAGGCGGCCAACGCGGAATTGGAGGCGTTTTCCTACTCCGTTTCCCACGACCTTCGCGCGCCGCTGCGGGGCATCGACGGCTGGAGCCTGGCGCTGTTGGAGGACGTCGGCGGTCAGCTCGACGAGAAGGCGCGCGGCTATCTGAACCGGGTCCGCGGTGAAGCGCAGCGCATGGGTCTGTTGATCGACGACCTGTTGAAGCTCTCGCGCGTCACCCGGACCCAGATGCGGCTCGAACCGGTCGACCTGACGTCGCTGGCCTGGCAGATCGAGGCGCGCCTGCGGGAGTTGAATCCCGGCCGGCGGATGGAATTCGTCGTCGAACCCGGTTTGAACGCCACCGCCGACGCCCGGCTGCTGGAGATCGCGCTGACCAACCTGCTGGAAAACGCCGTGAAGTTCACTCGCCTGTGCGAACTGGCGCGGGTTGAATTCGGCCGGACGCGCCGCGACGGCACCTCCGTCTTCTTCGTCCGCGACAACGGCGTGGGATTCGACATGCAGTACGCCGGCGCCCTGTTTGGCGCGTTCCAGCGCCTGCACAAGGCATCCGAGTTCCCCGGCACGGGTATCGGCCTGGCGACCGCTCAACGGGTGATCCACCGGCACGGCGGAAGGATTTGGGCGGATGCCCAACCCGGCCGGGGCGCGACCTTCTACTTCACCATCGGAGCCGTCACATGAAGACCAAACCGATTCTTCTGGTTGAGGACGACCCCAGCGACATCGATCTCACTCGGCGGGCTCTTGAGAAAAGCCGCATCGTGAACGACCTGATCGTCGTCGAGGACGGCAAGGAAGCCCTCGACTTCCTTTTCGGGGGATCCGCCGCCGGAGGCCGCGGTCCCGGCGAGTTGCCCGCCCTGGTCCTGCTCGATCTCAAACTGCCCAAGGTGAGTGGACTCGAGGTGTTGCGGTCCGTCCGGCAGGACCCTCGGACCAGGCGGATGCCGGTGGTGGTCCTTACCTCTTCCGCCGAGGAACAGGACATCGCCGCCAGCTACGACCTGGGCGTGAACAGCTATGTGCGCAAGCCCGTCGACTTCCGGCGGTTTGTCGAAGCGGTCGAGCGGCTGGGCCTGTATTGGCTCGTTCTCAACGAGCCGCCTCCGGCGGCCGCGTGAGGCCATTGTGAACAAGTCCCTTCGCGTGCTTCAGATCGAGGATTCGGAAAGCGACGCCGCCCTGATCGTCCGGCTGCTGGAGAAGGCGGGCCACGAGATCTTCAGCCAGCGCGTCGAATCGGCCGCGGAATTTCGGTCGGCTCTCGGTAGCCAGCCTTGGGACGTCATCATCGCCGACTACCGGTTGCCGCAATTCGATGCCCCCTCCGCTCTGCGGCTGCTGCGCGAGACCGGACTGGACACGCCGTTTCTCGTCGTCTCGGGAACCATCGGCGAGGATGTCGCGGTGGAGATCATGAAGGCCGGTGCGCACGACTGCCTCATGAAGGATCAGCTCACGCGGCTGGCCCCGGCTGTGGAACGCGAGATCCGGGAAGCGAAGACGCGGCACAGTCGCCGCCAGGCCGAGGAAACCGTCCGGCGCAACGAAGAACGCTTCCGTATGGTCCTGGAAACCTCTCTGGACGGCTTCTGCGCCATCGATGGCGAGGGCCGCATACTGGATGTCACCCAGGCCTATTGCCGTCTCATCGGCTACAGTCGCGACGAGCTTCTTCACATGCGGATCTCGGATCTTGATGTCTCCCTGGATGCGGCCGCTGTGGCGCAGCGAATCCGGGAGGCGGCCCAGCGCGGCTCGCTGGAGTTCGAATCCAGGCACCGGTGCAAGGACGGCCGCATCGTCGATGTGGAAGTCGGCACAACCTACATGCCCCACGATGGTACCCAGTGCGCTTTCGTGCGGGATATCACCGCCAGAAAGAGGGCGGACGCCGCGCTCCGCGAGAGCGAGGAGCGCTACCGCCGCGTGGTTGAGGGCTCCCCGGACGGCATTTTCGTGCAGATCGAGTCCCGTTTCCGGTATCTCAATCCCGCCGCCCTCGCCATGTTCGGGGCGCACGAGGAAGCCCAGCTCGCCGGTCGTCCGGTCCTGGAACGGATCCACCCCGATTTCCACCCCGTGGTCACGGAACGCTTGCGCATCCTGCTGCAAGAGAAACACTCCGTGCCGCTCATCGAGGAGCTCTATCTCCGGCTCGACGGGACGGTGTTCGACGTGGAGGTCGCCTCCGTGCCCATCACCTCCGACGGCAGCGCCGGCTCAATCGTGTTCTTCCGCGACATCACCGCGAGGAAGAGGGCCGAGCGGGAAGGGGCCAGCCTGGCGAACCAGC
>CAYOTD010000438.1:0-4959 GCA_964406685.1 uncultured Solibacteraceae bacterium
GACTCGGCCTTGGCGACGCTGTGAACCAGCGCGGGTGGCAACCCGTGGCGCTGGGCCGCCTCGTCGATCAACGCTTTGAGGTCCTTTCGGGGCGGCTCGGTCACTTCGGGTGCCGGTTCGGATGCCGACACAACGGCCACCGGCTCCTCCGGTTCAAACCGGACCACCTGGCTGGCCGGGAGCACAATCTCTCCAATTCCGGATACCAGCCGCACCTCGCCACCTGCCCTCTCGTGGCGGTCAACGCGGATGCGGAAGCCGCTCGACAGGACGGCAAACTCGCCCCCCCAGGCTGGCAGGGCCGTTAGTGCCGCCAGTGCTAGCAAAGACCGCATTCAATCACTTTGACGGCTGAGGGGCTGGCGGCGTTGAGCCCGTTTGACGGCCCAGGCCCAGGTACTCGAAGTTCATCATGGCGTTGAACAGCAGGAAGTAGCTGCCCTGCGTTTGCTGGCGCCACATGGGGTTGTTCGCGAACAGCAGGATGTGCCCCTTGCCCCGGGGCACGTCGACCAGCGCCGGGCGGTTCGCCAGTTCCCGGCCCCCGGCGAGCATCCCGGAGACCAGCAGGTCCTTCTCCTCGGCAAAGCGCAGGATGACACGCGGCGTCTGGTCGGGCGGGGGCAGGTACGGCCGCAGGTACTCGCGCATGTCGTCGGTCAAAGGAGGCTCTTCTCCGGGCTTCACTTCGGGCTTGAGTTCGGGGGCCGTGTAGGGTCGGCCCTGGGGAACGTCGGGGTCTGTAGCCGAACCTCGACCCGAGGGACGGGAGCGGGGCGCATCGCCGCCAGACCCTCGCCCAACGCCGCCGGAGAGGCTAACCTGGAAGACCGGCGATTGATTGAAGTAAATTGCGATCTTGTCACCGTAACCATATGTAATTGGGCTATTCCTATCAGAGACTCTGACGTTGAGAACGCTGCCCTTGGCGCGCAGCTCGCGGGTCTGCGTGATGGAAACCCCTTCGATCAGACCGTAGTCGACTGGGATGGAAGCGTTACCGCCTATAGTGATGAACAGACCGCCGTGCTCGACGAAGCGCTGGAGGTTGGTGAGGCCAGTTAGTTCCATGCCGCCGCGGATGTCGTCCGACTGGTCGGGCGAAGTGCCGAAGTTGGGCGTCAGGTCGGATTTCTTCCACGGGATGGGATCGCCTCTCCGTGGGATGCCATTGACGATCCGCTGGGAGCTGCCCCCCACCGGACCGAGCAGGATCACGTCGTACCTGGCCCTGAGGTCCGCCGTCTCGCGAAGCACGTGGTCGGAGATGTAGCTGTAGGGGACCCCCAACTCGTCCAGGGCCATCCGGAACCACCCCTCGTTCTGGGTATTGATCCAGGTGTGCACCAGGGCGATGCGCGGCACGGCGAGCGGATGAGCGGCCACCTTCGGGACTTCAGCCAGGGCCTGGACCGTCAGCCCGAGCTCGGCGGCAGCCTTCTCCAGGCGGGTGTGCAAATCGGACGGGTTGCCCTCCACGGGAACCAGAAACGAGCCGGCCAAAGCCTCGCCCGCGCCCGTCTTGCAGGCCGCCTCCAGTGCAAGTATCTTCACGTTTCTTAGCCGGAATCGCAAGACAAACAGTGTGTTCTCCGTGTCGTGCGGAATGAGATACGCGGCAGGAGAGGAGGCTTGGCCGGAGATCTTCCCGGTAATTCTCACCGGACCGGTGACGGGTTCCATGGCTGCCTTGAGGATGGCGGCGTCGGTCACCCGGAGCGTTCCCACGTTCCGCAAGGGTCCGAGCGACCAGCCAGTGTCGTCGTAGGGGGAGGTGTCCGTGGCGTTGTAGAACTGCCTGTCCAGCATCATGTCGGCCATGCGGCTGTAGGGCTGATCCATTCGGACGACGTAGCTTCCGGCCGGGAGTTTAACCGGCTTCTCGATATCGGACGTAATCCTATGAATCTCAACTCCTTGCTTCTGTAACAGATTGATGAGCCCGGCGGCTTCCACCGGCCTTGGGTCGTGGGAGGAGATCGCCCAGGCAGCGGGTCCTTCCTTCGTCGCCTTCTCGACCGACCTCCGGCTCTTCCAGTAGAAGCTCTCCAGGAATTGCTGGCGGTTCCGCGCCACGTAACTCATCCCGAACAGAAGGGCGCTCTGCTGCAAGTTGACGTTGTTTCGATGGGACCAGGTGACCTTGGGCAGAGGCGGGTTGGGGCGGAACCATGTGCGTGTGGTCTGGGCTTCCGGTACGGTCCGCTCCATGGTGTCGGGACCGCGCCCGCCGAAGGTCTCGTAGAACCGGCCGATCGAGTTGTGGCCGTTGGCGATGTAGAACATGTAGTTTGCCGCCCAACCGTCATAAAAGCCATGGGTCCAGACGCCGGGGACGCCGCGCCGGGTCATTTGCTCCACTTCGTTGTAGGCCAGCCGCTGCCACTCGTTGATGACGATGGGATCGAGCCAGGCGTTGTACGGTCCCATGCCCGTGGAGATGTACAGGAACGGAACCGACTCGTGCAGGTCGTGAAACACCTGAGGATGGTATTCCAGGAAGGTCCGCATCAGGTGGCGGCTCATGGCGAGCGACAGAACCATGCCGTCGCGGTTGTTGTCGTGGGCAACATATTTGCCCCAGTAGAGCAGACTGGGAGGAACGCGGTTGGGGTTGGCTTTGCGCCAGCGGTAGAGGTCCACCTGCTTCTCGCGGCCGTCCACCTCCAGCACCGGCGTGATCATCACGATCAGGTTCTTGCGGATCTCCCGGATGAAGAGGGAGTCCTCCACCGCCAGCCGGTAGGCAAGCTCCATGAGCATCTCGGGAGAACCGGTCTCGCTCGAGTGCATGGCGCCGGTGGCCCAGTAGAGCGGGACGCCTTCGGCGGCCAGGCGTTTGGCCTCGGCTTCAGCGGTCTGGCGGGGATCAGCCAGCCTGGCGGTGATCTCCCGGTAGCGGGCCAGCGAGGCCAGGTTTGCCTCGTCGCTGACCAGCGCCAGAAGCAGTTCCCGGCCCTCCTCGGTCTTCCCGAGAGACACAGTGCGGACCCGGGGCGTCGCCTTCTCCAACGCGCGCAGGTAGCGGTGGATGTCGGCGGCGTAGGTCAGTTTTTCGGGTGCGCCGGCGATGTAGCCGAGGAACTTCTCAGGGGTGGGCACGCGGTCGGAGGCGGGCAGATGGTCCACCAGTTCGGTCAGGAAGTGGGGGGCGGTAGTGTACTGGCGGATCCTGGCCGTGTAGCCTTCGTCGTTGGGCTGGGCGAAGGCGGACAAAGCCAGCAGGAAGGCGGCGGCAATTCGGGTGCGCATGGCGGTAATTGGGTATGATAAATCAATTCCCGCCATGACGACGCTGACTCATCTGGAGTGTACCCGTTGCGCCCGACGCTACGAGGCGGGACACGTCTGGAACCTGTGCGATTGCGGCGGTCCGCTGGTGGCCCGCTACGACCTCGATCGGGCGCGGCAGAGTTGGAACCGGGACTGGATCAGCAACGGCCCGTCCAGCATCTGGCGCTACGCCCCGGTGCTGCCGGTTTCCAAACCGGCGGCCATGGTTACGTTGGGCGAAGGGATGACGCCGCTGATCCGCCTGCCCCGGTTGGGCGAGCAGGCCGGGTTGTCCGACTTGTGGCTGAAGGACGATGGCGTCAATCCCACCGGGTCGTTCAAAGCCCGGGGGCTGGCCTGCGCAGTCTCGATGGCGGTGGAACTGGGGATCGGAGAGGTCGCCCTCCCTTCGGCGGGCAACGCGGCCAGCGCGCTGGCGGCCTACGCGGCGGCGGCTGGCGTGAAGGCGCACATCTTCCTGCCGCGCGACGTGCCGCAGTCGAACTATCTCGAATGCCGGAGCTTCGGCGCCGAGGTGACGCTGGTCGACGGTCTGATCGGCGACTGCGCGCGGCTGGCGCGGGAAGGGTGCGCGCGGCACGGGTGGTTCGACATGAGCACGCTGGCCGAACCGTATCGCGTCGAGGGCAAGAAGACGATGGGGTACGAACTGGCCGAGCAGTTCCGCTGGTCGCTGCCGGGCGCGATCCTCTATCCCACCGGCGGCGGAGTGGGCCTCATCGGCATGTGGAAGAGCTTCGCCGAAATGGACGCTCTGGGCTGGGTGACGGACAAACCGCCCAGGATGATCGCGATTCAGATGGAAGGTTGCCAGCCGGTGGTGCGCGCCCTCGAGCAGGGGCGGACGGAATGCGAGGCATGGCAGAACGCCTGGACCCTGGCGGCGGGGTTGCGCGTGCCCAAGCCGCTGGGTGGGGCCTTGATCCTGGACGCGCTGCGCGCCAGCGGGGGCACGGCGGTGGCGGTCTCCGATCAGGAGGCGCTCGACGCCGGGATCGAACTGGCGTCGCGGGAAGGGATCTTCGTGGCTCCGGAAGGGGCGGCCTGCGTGGCGGCGTTGCCGAAGTTGATCGCCAGCGGCGCGCTGAACGCCGGCGAGCGGGTCGTTGTCTACAATACCGGCGCGGGCCTCAAGTACCTGGAAGCCTACTCGACGCGCTTTCCGCGCGGGCCGGCGGGGGAGCAGGACAAGCTGGGCGGTCTGATCACGCCGCGCTGAGCGGCGCGGAGGCTACTCGCGCAGGCGGCGGTCGATGTCGGCCTCGATCTGCGGCAGCATCGCCGGATTGCGGAGCAGGTTGCGCGGTCCAAAGCTGGAGTAATGCTGGTAGAACAGATCGACCGCACGCAGCGCCACTCCATAGGCCAGCGCGGCGTGCCGGGCGCTCATCCGCGACCAGTCCTGACCGATGCGATCCAGGCGCGGCACAATGCCGCTCTTCAGAGCGGCGTCGACCATTGCCGCCGTGGTGGGCGAGAGCTTGTCGCCGGTCAGCCGCTGGGCGAGTCCCTCGTGCAGCCATGCCGGGAAGTTGCCCAACCCGGCAATGCAGGCGTGGACGATTTCGTGCGCAAAGGCGCGGCGCGTGGCGGCGCCCGGCGTAGGTTCAATCATCGCCACGCGGATGCGTCCGTCGTATTGTCCACCGCTCCATTCGGCGGCGT
>CAYOTD010000439.1:0-4952 GCA_964406685.1 uncultured Solibacteraceae bacterium
CAAGGAGCTTAGCGGCCAGGGCCTTCGCACGATTCAACTGTTCTTCACCCAGACCGACAGCAACTACTGGAAGTACGGAGGCCGCAGCGATCTGCCCGGCCTGACGCCGGAGCGCGCAAAGGAAATCGCCGCCATCTACCGCGCCGAGGGGCTCTCCATTCACAGCCTGGGTGTCTACACCACTCTCGTCCATCCCGATTCGGCCGAGCGCAACGCCAACCTGGCCTACTTCGAGGCCATGATGAAGGTGGGCGCTCACATGGGCGTGCGCGTGTTCGTGACCGAGGCCGGCCATTACCGGCCCGACGGAGCCGCGCCCGCGATTCCCTACGACCTTCAGGACGAGGTCTGGACCACGGCCGTCGCCACCGGCAAGGAACTCGCCCGGCGGGCCGCCGCCCACGACGCCACCGTCCTGATGGAGCCCATCTACCGCAGCATCTTCGCCAGCGCCAAGCGCACGCGCGTCTATCTGGAGGAGGTCGGCTCCCCGCGCATCCGCGCGCTGCTGGACCCGGCCAACCTGCTCGAGGTGAACGATCTCGAGGAGATGTTCGGTCAGCTTCACGAATGGATCGGCTGCGTTCACGCCAAGGACCGCAAGCTGCACGTCACCGGCGGAGTGGCCGCCGGCAAGGGCGATCTCGACTACCCAAAACTCGTACGCCTGGTGGCCGAAAAGACTCCGCAAGTTCCTCTCATCCTCGAGTACGTGGGATCGAAGACCTACCGCGAAGCCCTAACCCACCTGCGCAACACCATCCGCCAGGCCGGCCTCACCGAAGCGTAGCAAGGAGGGCGGGATTCATCGCGCCGATGTACAATCGTCCGTGGCCTGATAGGCCAGAGGAGTTCTTCATGCGAAACAGCGCCGTGAATACTGCCCTGATCCTGTTGATGGCCAGCGCCGCTCTGTCCGCGGCTCCGGCGGGTCTGCGCGTGGGCGCGGTCCGGGTGGACATCACGTCGGCCGCAAACCCCGGCGATCCGTCTCCCGGCAAGTACGAGCACGAGCGGCTGTACCTGAGAGCGATCGTGCTCGACGACGGCTCCACCCGTGCGGCCCTGGTCTCGGCTGACCAGATCGGCCTCGGCGAGGCGGTCTGGGTGGCGGCCTCGAAACAGATCGCCGCCGAGCTGAACTGCCCGGTGGAGAACATCGTAATGACTCCGACCCACTCCCACAGCGCGGGGATGGGCGCGTTCGGACGCCGTCAGGGAGGACCCGGAGCGTCGGCGCCGCCGAATCAGCCGCCTCCGCCGATCGTCGCGCAAATGCTGGAGGCGGTGCGCCAGGCAAAGTCCCGGCTGCAACCGGCGCGGTTCGGATTCGGAACGGGCTTCTCCTATCTCAACGTGAACCGCGACACCGTCGATTCCGAGACGCGCCGTTGGACGCAGGCTCCGAACCTGGAGGGCCCTTCGGATAAAACCGTCGCGGTTCTCAAGTTCGAATCGCCTGCGGGCGAACCGATCGCGGTCTACGTGAACTACGCCATGCACCCGGTGAACGGCTATCTGGTCGGCTTCACCAGCGCCGATTTTCCGGGAGCGGCTTCACGCCACATCGAGCAGGCCTACGGCGACAAGCCCGTCGCCATCTGGACCCTGGGAGCATGGGGCGATCAGAACCCGCTCTACCTGCGGCTCTCGACCAACGCCATGGCATCCCGGGGCGGCTTGCCGATTACCGGCAACGTCATGGTGCGCGAGAAGGTGGAGGCGCGGATCCGCGATGGGGGAACCCCGCCCGGACCGCTGGATCCAAAGGTCGCCGACGCCCTCAAGCGTTGGATGGACGCGGAAGGACAGCTTCTCGGCGAGGAAGTCATCCGGGTCATGACCAACATGACCCGCATGGACGACAGCCCGCGCCTTCAGGGAGCGCAGAAGACGATCACCTGCCCCGGTCGGCGCCGCACCAACACGGGACGCGAAGGCGATCCCGGCACGTACGAGGACGGCGATTCGGTAAACATCCGGCTGGGCGCGCTCCGCATCGGCAACACGGCCCTCACCACGGTGAACGCGGAAGTGTACTCGCCCATCGCCCTGCGGTTGAAGAAGGAATCGCCTCTGGCCAACACGCTCATGGTGTCAGTAGCAAACGGAGCGGCCAACTCCGGCTACATCCCCAACGACGCCGCCTTCGGAGCGTACACCTTCCAGGTGCTCGGCTCGCGGCTGAAGCCGGGCTGCGCCGAGACCGCGATCGTCAATGGTCTCGCGGGCCTGATCGAGGGGCAAGGCAAGTAGGCGGCGGCCTATCCGTCGTCCCGCAATGTTGTCATCGGATCCAGGCGGGCGGCGCGCCGCGCCGGAAGGAACGACGCCGTCAGGGCGACCAGCAGCAGAAACGCCGGCACGGCGGCGAAGGTCGGCGCGTCCCACGGGCCGATGCCGTAGAGCAGGCTGGAGGCCAGACGCGCAACCGGCAGCGCCAGCCCCACGCCAATAGCTACACCGGTCAGAGCGAGGGTGAACCCTGAGCGCAGCATCATACCCAGGATCTCTCGCGGACGTGCGCCGATCGCCATGCGGATGCCGATCTCACGCGTGCGTTGCGCCACGGCGTAGCTGATCACGCCGTACAGCCCGATGGCGGCGATCAGCAGGCCCATCCCGCCGCAGATCCCGAACAGCAGCGCGGCCAGCCGCGGCAGCAGAAGAGTGCTCCGAAGATGCCCCTGCATCGTCTTCACCTCGAAGACCGCCAGGGACCGGTCGAGCGCCGCCACCTGCTCCTTCACTGCCGCCAGCCACAGCGCAGGCTGGCCGCTGGTGCGGACGGCGAGGGTAAGGCCCAGCGGCATGTCCTCCTTCTCGATCATCTGCGAGACCGGCTGGTAGACCTGCGGCTCGGCTCCCTCGCCTATGGTGCGCACTTTCGCGTTCGCGGCCACGCCGATGATGCGGAAGGCGTCCTTTCCGTGGAAGATCCGGCGCCCGAGGGCGTCGCTCCCGGGGAAGGCCCGGCGGGCGAAATCCTGGTTGACGATGACCACCAGTTCCCCGTCGGGTCTTTCCGCGCCGAAGTCCCGCCCGGCGAGCAGGGGGATTCCCAGGGTCTCGAAGTAGCGCGGGCCGATCAGGACCGCCTGCACATGGATCGGCCGGGCCGCCGGGTTCGACCGCGCTTGCTCCGGCAGAAAGTTCCCGCTGGCGGTGATGAAGCTCAGCGGCAGCAGATTGGTGTAGCTAGCCGCTTCGACTCCTGGCAGAGTCGCGACCCGCGCGGCCAGCGTTTCGAAGAACCGCCTCGTATCAGCGAACGAGTAACGGTTGGCGACGGGATCGATGTTCAGGAAGAGGACGTTGCGCGCCGACAGGCCCGTGTCGATGTCGCGCGCTGCTATCAGGCTTCTCAGGAACAGTCCGGTGGCCAGCAGGAGCATCGCGCAGATGGCCACCTGGGCCACCATGAGGAGGCTGCCAGCGCCGGGATGGCGCGCCGTCTTTAGCGACGGAGCCGGATCGCGCCGGGTAGCGTGCAGGGCGGGAGCCAGCCCGAAGGCGAGCCCCGTGGCCACCGACAGCGTCGCCGCGAACAGCACTACCCGGTAATCGACTCGGATGGCGAACTCCACCGGTAACCGGATAGGCAACTCGAAGCGGCCGATCAGCGCCGTCCCCCAGTGCGCCAGCGCGATTCCACAAGCTCCTCCGACAGAGGCCAGCAGAAGGCTTTCGGTCAGGAGTTGCCGGATGAGGCGGAAGCGGCCGGCGCCGATGGCGAGGCGCGTCGAGATCTCCCGTTGACGGCCTGACGCCCGCGCCAGCAGCAGGTTTGCCACATTGACGCAAGCAATCAGCAGGACGAGCGCGGCCGCGCCCGCCAGCACCGCGAACAGACGCGCCAGAATCTGCCGGCCTCCGGCCTGCACCTGCCCGGCGCGCTCGATGTGAAACCCGCGATCCTTGCGCTCGGGAAAGCGCGCGCAAAGTTGATTCGCCAGAACCGCGAGATCGGCGCGCGCCTCTTCCAGGCTGACGCCGGGCCGGAGTCGGGCCACCGGGAGCAGCCAGTCGTTTCCGCGATTCGTCAGCAGGCTGAAGCCACCCTTTGGAAACCGGATGCGGTCGAGGGCCGAAATCGGAACCCAGAAATCGGCGATCAGGGCCACCTGGTGCCCGCGGAACCCGGGCGGGGCGACGCCGATCAGAGTTGTTCTCTGTCCGTTGATCTCGATCTCCCTGCCGATGTGCGAGGCGTCGCCGCCGAACCGGCCGCGCCACAGCTCGTATGACAGCACGACGGCCGGCGGCGCGCCCGGCTGATCGTCCTGGGGAACCGAAAAGGTGCGACCCAGATGTGCGCGCATCCCGAGTGTCTCGAAGTAGTTCGCCGAAACGACCCAACCCCAGTGGTGGTAGGCGCCTTTATCGGCGCCGATGTTGGCGGGCAGCAGGGGGAAGACGGCCGACACCGAGGCGAGGCTGTGCCTCCGCTCCCGTAGTTCGACCAGTTCGGGGTAGGAGAGGTTCCCGCCCGGCCCGCTGCGGTAAGACGCGGTGATGTTGACGACGCGGTCGGGCTCGGCCACGCCTGCGATTGGCTGGAACAGCGCGAAGCCGGCGATGGCAAAGATGGTGGAACAGGCTCCGATGCCCAGGGCCGCCGACAGAATCGCGGCTGCGGCGAAGCCCGGCTGGCGGGCCAGGCTGCGCCAGGCGAAGCGCAAGTCCTGCCAGAAGTCCTCCGCCCAATGCGCGATCCAGATGGCACGCGCTTCCTCGCGCACCACCGACGGGTTGCCGAACCGCAGGCGCGCCAGGGTTTCCGCTTCCGCGCGTGGGGTGCCCGCTTCGACCAGTTCCTCGGTGTGCTGCTCGAGGTGAAAGCGGATCTCCTCTTCGAGGAGCCGGCGGCGCTCCCGCCGGTCCCGAAGGTAACGCAAGCGACGCAGGAGTTTCGAGATCATCTCACGCTGTCCCCAGGACCTTGGCGATGG
>CAYOTD010000440.1:0-4934 GCA_964406685.1 uncultured Solibacteraceae bacterium
CCAGGCGGATTCAAGCTGAGTCTTGCGCTCGTTCTTCTGGCGCAGGTACTGCTCGTAGTTGCCGGGATAGAAGAACACCGCGCGGTTCCAGATCTCGGCGATGCGCGCTACGGTGACATCGAGAAAATAGCGGTCGTGCGAGATCAGAATGAAGGCGCCGGGGTAGGACTTCAGGTACTCTTCCAGCCAGTTACGCGCCTCCAGGTCGAGGTGGTTGGTGGGCTCGTCGAGCAGCAGCAGGTCCGGCTTCTGTAGCAGCAGTTTGGCGAGAGCGATGCGCATCTGCCAGCCGCCGGAGAACTCTTCCGTGCGCCGCGTCCAGTCGTCCTTGGGAAAGCCCAGACCCGCCAGTACGGTGCCCACCTGCGCCTCCAGCGCGTAGCCGTCGCGGGTGCGGAACTCGCTGTCCAGGCGATGGAAGCGGTCAGCCGCCTGGCTGTAGTCCTCCCCCTCCGGATCGAGCTCGCTCAGGCGGTGGGAGAGCGTTTCCATCTCGCGCTCCATGCCGCGCAGGTCGTCGAACACCGACAGGCATTCGGCAAACACGGTGCGCCCGGTGAGCGAAAGGCCGTCCTGCGGCAGGTAGCCCGTCGTCAGCCCCTTCATCGCAGTGACCGAACCGTAATCCAGCGACTCCAGCCCGCCAAGCACTTTGAGCAGCGTGGATTTCCCGGAGCCGTTAGCGCCGACCAGGCCCACACGCTCCCTGGAGGTAATCAGCCAATCCAACCCTTCGAAAAGCAGTTTCGGTCCGAAGCGCTTGCCGGCGTGGGAGAGCTGGATCATGCGGCTATCGCTGGCCGGCGGCGCCCGCGCCGCGCAGCACTTTGCCGGGGCGCGCGCCGCTCACCTTGCCGTCTTCAACGACCACCACACCGTTCACCACCACCAGGTCGAAACCCTCGGAGTACTGGTGCGGCTGCTGGTAGGTGGCCTTGTCCTGCACCTTGGCGGGATCGAACAGGACCAGGTCAGCGGCCATCCCCTCGCGCACCAGACCGCGGTCGCGGAAACCGAGCGTGCGCGCCGGCAGTGAGGTCATCTTGCGCACAGCCTCTTCCAGCGTGATGACGCCGCGGCTGCGTACGAACTCTCCCAGCACGCGCGCGCGCGTCCCGTAGGAGCGCGGGTGCGGCACGCCCACGCCGAACTCGCGGATGCCGCCGTCGGAGCCCACCGCGGCATTGGGGTAGCGCATGATGCGCTCGACGTCCTTCTCGCTCATCGAGTGGTACACCATGTCGGGCGCACCCGCCTCCATGAGTTCCAGGACCGTCTCGACCTCGTTCTTGGCGCCCTTCTTACGGCCCTTCAGGCGGTGGATCTGGCTGATATTCTTGCCCTCGTAAGACTTGTCGGCGGCGAAAGCGGCCACGGTGGCATAGGAGTAGTTCTTGTGGCCCAGCGCCTTCAGCATGGCCAGCATCTCGCGCTTGATGCGCGCGCGGGTGGCGGCGTCCTTGAGGTGCTCGTTCAGCTTCCCGCCGGCGAAAGCCCACGACGGCAGCACGATGCCGAGCCCCGTGGCGGAGTGGTCGTAAGGGTACTGATCGACGCTGACATCGACACCCTCGCGCCGGAACTTCTCCACCAGGTCGATCGACTTGCCGGACGAACCCCACAGCCGGCGATTGTCGATCTTGAAGTGCGCCAGTTGCACCGGAAGACCGGCCTGCTTGCCCACCGTGCAGGCCTCAGTGATCGCGTCGAGCACTTTGGCGCCCTCGTCGCGCATGTGGCTGGCGTAGATGCCCCCGAACTTCGCCGCCGCCTTGGCAAGGGCAACCACCTCCTCGGTGTTGGCGTAGGTGCCGGGAATGTAGATCAGACCGGTGGAGAGGCCCACCGCGCCATCGCGCATGCCCTTCTCCACCAGCGCCTGCATCTTGGCAATCTCTTCGGGCGTGGCTTGGCGGCTCTCCGTGCCCATCACCTCCCGGCGTACTGTGTTGTGGCCGACGTGGGAGGCGACGTTGAGCCCCACGCCGAGCTTCTCGAGTTTCTCGAACCAGGCGCCCAGATCTCTCGCCGAGCCGCCGCAGTTGCCCGTGACCACCGTTGTCACCCCATCCCTGACGTAGTTGTCTCCGGTTGGGACCTTCTCCACGACGCCCTCGATGTGTGTGTGGATGTCGATGAATCCGGGAGCCAGCACGCGGCCCTGGGCGTCGACGGAGCGCCCGGCCGGGGCGTCCGCCAGCCGGCCCACGGCGGCGATGCGGCCGTCCTTCACCGCCACGTCGGCGCGAAACCAAGGGTTGCCCGAGCCGTCCACCACGCGGGCGTTCCGGATCACCAGGTCGTAGCCGGCGGCCAGCATGGAAGCCGCCAGAAACAGGAGCAGGGAGACTGCGCGCGCCATGTTATCCATTTAACCACCGCCAGGCCAGCTCAATTGGCGAAGAAATCGAGGGCACGCACCAGGTACTGCTTCAGATCGTGCCTCTTGACGATGGCGTCCAGAAAGCCGTGCTGGAGCAGGAACTCGCTCTTCTGGAAGTTGTCGGGCAGCCGCTGCCGGATGGTCTGCTCGATGACGCGGCGGCCGGCGAAGCCGATCAGAGTGCCCGGCTCGGCGATGTTGAGATCGCCCAGCATGGCGAAACTCGCCGTCACGCCGCCCGTGGTGGGGTCCGTCAGCAGGCTGATGAAGGGCACGCGGGCTTCGTCCAACCGCATCAGCGCGGCGGAGATCTTTGCCATCTGCATCAGGCTGACGGCGCCTTCCTGCATGCGCGCTCCCCCCGATGCGGACACGATGATCAGCGGCGCGCGGTTCGCCATCGAACGTTCGATGGCGCGCGTGATCTTTTCTCCCATCACCGAGCCCATGCGGCCGCCCATGGAGCGGAAATCGAGGATGGCGATGTGAACATAGCGGTCGCCCATCAGTCCGCCGGTGGAGAGGAGCGCATCCTTCAGCCCGGTCTTCTTCTGCGTGCCCGCCAGCCGGTCCTTGTACGGGCTGGAATCGACGAACTCGAGCGGGTCGGTGGACACCAGGTCCTTGTCGAATTCCTCCCATCCGCCGTCGTAGAGCAGCTTCAGGCGTTGCGCGGCGTCGATGCGGAAGTGGAAGCCGCACTTCGGGCAGACCTCGAGGTTCTCCGCCAGCGCCTTCCGCCAGATGATCTGGCCGCAGCCGTCGCATTTCTTCCACAGACCCTCGGTGCGGACGTGGCGCTCGCCCTGCTCCGGTGTGTCGACGCTCGGTTTCTTGCGGGTGAACCAGGCCATATCGGGAGTTGGATGTGAAGCGTACCTCCACCACGTTAGCGCGGGTACGGATGGCCCCGCAACGTGGCGAAGGCGCGGTAGATCTGTTCGGCGACCAGCGTTCGCGCCAGTTCGTGAGGCAAAGTCAGCGGCGACAGCGACCACAGCAGGTCGGCCCGCCCCGGCCAGCCCGCAGGCAGCCCATCGGCGCCGCCAATGATGAAAACCAGATCGCGGCCCTGCATTTCGGCCTTCTCGAACAGGGCCGCCACAGCGGCGGAATCCAGCGCGCGGCCGGCCGGGTCGTGCAGGATCTTCGTCGCCGCCGGATGCCGTTCCCAGGGATCGAACCGGTCGGGCCGGATCTCCCGCATCTCACACCGCGCGTAGCGTCCGGCCCGTTCCAGGTAATCCGCCGCCAACGCATTCGCGTGACGATCGCGTGGCTTCCCGGCGTAGTACAGATAGACTCTCACCTCACCCCATTATGGGGGAGCACAGGAGAGGAATCGCGGAACGCGGTTAGCTGAAATAGGCCGCGTTCTTGTCCGCCCATTCCGCCTTGTCGGCCGGCAGATCGTCCAGCGCGTAGATCGCGTTGGTGGGGCAGACCGGAACACAGGCGCCGCAGTCGATGCACTCGCCCGGGTTGATGGCAAGCGTGGGGGCAGCGTCGAAGCCCGGCTCGTCTTTCTTCGGGTGGATGCAGTCCACCGGGCAAGCCTCCACGCAGAGATTGTCCTTCGTGCAGGCGTCCGTGATTACATAGGCCATAGCTCTATTGCTCGTGCAATTCGGGTTCCAGCGTCAAATGGCGCGTTTGCAGCAAGATATGGGAGGATGCCGGAGACCGTTGGGTGAAATAACGCACCACCTTGGTTTAAACTCAGAAGCTCAGCCCCAGCAGCGCCTCCACCTGGTTCTGATTCGACCCGAACAGGTTCAGCGCCCCTCGGAAGCTGTGGTCCACCCAGCGGGTGTAGCGCACCTCGGCCGAGAAGCGAATCACGGGCGGCTTCACTTCCAGCCCGCCGGTCAGCACGATCCCCTTATTGAACCTCTCGTTCAACTCCTCGGGCGTCTCGGACTGGGCGGTGGTGCTGCCGCCGCCGGGCAGCGTCGTGGTGACGAACTGCTTCAACCCGCGCAGGCTCCGGAACGACACGCCGGCGCCCACGAACGGATAGGCCAGCACGAACGGCGCGCGGTACTTCACCAGCAGCGGAAACTCCCACGAACGGCCCTTGGTCAGCGCGTTTATACTCGCCGTGCCGGCGGTGGCCGTGTAGCCATACTCCTGCCGTTTGTAGAGGGCGTCAAACTCGATACCGAGCCGGAACGGCAGCCGCACTTCGACCATCGGGCCGAAGGTGTACCGCTTGGCGTTCTGGAAGTAACTGCGGCCGGCGGCGGCATTCGAGGCGATGCTGAAAGCGTCGCCCAGGGGAGCGCCGCCCTTGACGCCGACCGAGAGATTCTGCGCGAGCGCCGGGACGCACGAGAACAAGAGAACCAGAATCGAGTTCCTCACACTTGGATTCTACCAGCCGTCATCGGCTGGAGATCTGCGCCCGCGCGGCGTGAGTGGCCAGCTCGTCGCAGCGGTTGTTGTCGGCGTGGGAGGCGTGGCCCTTGGTCCAGGTCCATTTCGTGTGGTGGCGGGCAACCTGCTCGTCGAGCGCGCGCCACAGGTCCTGGTTGATCACCGGCTTCTTGTC
>CAYOTD010000441.1:0-4933 GCA_964406685.1 uncultured Solibacteraceae bacterium
CCGCGTGGTGGACATCGGCGCGCACATTGAAAAGAAGATCGCCGCCATCGTCGAGTGCAAGTCGCAAGGCGGAGGGAGCAGCGGTTCGCAATTGCGCGCCCGCCTCGCCAAGGAGGGCAAGCACCTCCCGCTGCTGGGCGACGACGATTCGACCGCCGACCGCGAGTACGTGCGCCAGTTCCTCCTCGACGACGACCGCGAGTACGGCAAGCCCCACAACCTCGAGTACGCGGAGCGGTTCTATTACATCGATCAGCGGCCGCCGGCGCGGTCGAAGGTGGACGAGTACGTGGCGAAGAACGCCCGGCCAAGGAGACCATGAAACCAGCAAGCGAATCGCGAAGGGCATTTCTGCGCCAGGCCGGCGCGGCCCTGCTGCCGGCCTCGCTGCGCGCGGCCATCGACAACACCGGGCCCATGAAGGTCACCCGCATCGATGCGGTGACCTTCCGCAAGGACCTCCTGATCGGCGGCGGCTCCGGCGGTTCGGGCCAGACCGAATTCATGTGGGTCCGGCTGCACACCGACAAGGGAATCGTCGGAACCGGCGAGACCTACCCCTTTGCCCAGGGCGAGATCGGCGCGCTGAAGGACTACTCGCGCCAGATCCTCGGCCGCGACCCGCGCGACATCGACGGCCTCTGGCGCTCCTTCTACCACCAGATGTCGATGCGCAACGCCGGCGGCGCCGACATGCGCATCCTCAGCGCCGTCAACATGGCGCAACTGGATATTCTGGGCCAGGCCGCCGGCCTGCCCCTCTATCGCCTGTTGGGCGGCCGCACCCGCCCGCGCGTGCGCGTCTACAACACCACCACCGACTACTGGGCCATCGACGGCATGAAGATGGGCCCGGACACCGTCAAGATCGCGCGCTTCCTGCTGGACCGCGGCATCACGGCAATGAAGATCTACCCCTTCGGCGCGCGCGACCAGTACCTGTCCAACGAAGCGCTGGAAAGCGGCCTGCGCTGGATCCGCGAGATCCGCGACCAGTTCGGCAACCGCATGGACATCTGCGTGGACTGCTGGGGCCGGTTCGACCTGCCCAGCGCGATCCGCATTGCCAAGGCGCTGGAACCCTACAACATCATGTACCTGGAAGACGCCATGCTTATGAACAACGCCCAGGCCTACGTGCAGCTCTCGCGCCAGACCAGCATCCCCATCTGCATGAGCGAGACCCTCGCCTCCCGTTACGAGTACCGCGAGTTCTTCGAGCAGAAGGCCTGCCAGGTGGTCATGTACGACCTGACCTGGTGCGGCGGCGTCTCCGAGGCCAAGAAGATCTCCGACATGGCGGATACCTACTTCATCCCCACCTCGCCCCACACCTGCGGCGGCCCGCTCCTCTACATCTGCTCCGTCCACCTGTGCGCCGCCATCCCCAACTTCCTCATCATGGAGAGCAACTACTGGAAGTACACGCACCAGTTCCCGCACTTCGTCCGCAACGTCCCCGTCCCCGAGCAGGGCCACGTAAAGCCCCCCGAACTCCCCGGCATAGGCGCCGGCATCAAGCCCGAGCTCTTCGACAAAGACGCCATAGTAGAAACCATAGCCAAGCAATAAGTACGGCGGGCCCCCAGGCCGGCTTCCTACTCCGGCAACCGGCTAAGCGCCTCCATCAACTGGTTCCGGTAAGCGCGAAGCGCCTCCCGCCCGCGGCCGGTCAACTGGAGGACCGTGCGCGGCACCTTGCCCACGAAGGTCTTCTCCACCGCCACGTACCCCGCTGCCTCCAGCTTCGCCAGGTGCGACGACAGGTTCCCCTGCGAGAGTCCCGTCTCCCGCATCACGTACAGGAAATCGGCGCGCGCCACCACCGACAGACACGCCAGCACCAGCAACCGTCCAGGCTCGTGTACCAGCCGCTCGACGTTCGCGATGGCCTGTAGATCGACCGCCGGCTCCCCGTCAGTGCCCATCGGAAACCTCCGCGGATACCACCGGCCGGCTCCGCACAAACCGCGCGATCGTCGCCGCGCCCACCACGATCAGCACGCCCGCCGTCACGAATAGCGGCAGCGTCAGCCGGTCGCTCGGATTGATGCGCCCTCCGAACGGGAATAGCCAGAAGAACAGGCTGGCGGCGGCGCTGACCACGGCGTACAGATGGTAGCGGGCGAACCCGGTCCGCAGCCCCGTATGCACGAACCCGCCCGCCAGGATAAGCCCCGCCGGAATCGGCGCCCACTCCGGCCACCCATCCAGATTCCAGAGGCGTCCAGAGGTGAGCGTGAGCGCCGCCACCACACCCATCGTCAGGACACCGGTCAGCAGAATGACCGAGAGTAGCTGCCGCGGCGGATCGTCGGGCAACTCGGCGTAGCCGGTTCGCCGCGTGGTCAGCCGTGCGTGGAGAAACCTCCACGCGGTCGTCATCAGGGTCAGGTAGACCACGATGAGCGCGAACAGAACTCTGCGCTGCGTGGCCGCGCCTACCATCAGGGTGAAAATGCCGACAACCAGATCAACCGAGCCGTCCTCGAAAGCATGGCGGACGGCCCGGCGCCGGAAGGACTCGAGCGGGTTTGACTCAGTCATGTTTGCCTCGTACTTCAGATTTCATCTACGAGTATATTGCCGCACAAACTAGTTGTCAATACAAAATATAGTACTCGGACATCTAATTGATAAATAAGGACAAATCAGAACCGCTGGCGCAGATCCGCGAACCGTTCCAACACCAGCAACTGGCCCGCCCCCGGCACGATCTCCTGGCGCTCCAGCGTCCAGGTGTGGGCGTGAGGCACGAACACCGCGTTCAACCCCGCCTCCAGCGCCGGGTTGATGTCGCTCTTGGGCGAGTTGCCCACCATCCAGGTCCTCTCCGGGTCCATCCCCCGCCCGGACACCAGCAGCCGGTAGGACGCCACGTCCTTTTCCTTCACGATGGCGGTGTGCTGAAAGTACCCGGCCAGCCCCGACCGGTCCAGCTTCAGCTTCTGCTCGTCCGCGTGCCCCTTGGTGAACAGCGTCAGGTCGTGCCGCCCGGCCAGGTAGGCGAGGGTCTCCGGCACGCCCTCGATCACCTCCATCGGCGCCTCCAGGATGCGCTCGGCGAACGACATCACGATGTCCAGATCCGCCGGCCGGATCTCGCGCTCCGCCAGGTGCTGGTAGCACTGCTTCAGGTTGCGCCCGAAGTTGAGCGACCCGTAGCCGTGGGTCTTGTTGTTGGCCGCCTCGATCTCATCCAGCACCGCGCGGATCTCTGCCGCCGTCAGCGAGGAGTGGTCCAGAAACTCGACAAAGCCGGCGAAGGCCCGTTCGAAGTAGATGTTGTTCTCCCACAGCGTGTCGTCGGCGTCGATGATCAGGAACTGTCGCATCGGCTCTTTACTGGCCCGGTTTGGCCTGCGCCGATCCGTTGGTGGGAGCGATCGCCTTGACGTGCGCGATCCTCTGCTGCCGCGCCGCGTAGAAGGGAAGAAACTCGGCCAGGTGGCGCACCCGCAGCGTCTCCGAGCGCATTCCCAGCAGCAGGTGGCGGAACTGGATCTCGGGCACCGCCTGCGCCAGGTGGAAGCTGAGCTGCGGCGTCTCCGGATCGGGCGTCTCGATCTCCAGTCCCTCGATCCCCTTCAGTGCCTGGAACGCCGCCAGCGCCTGCTCGCGCGCGGCGATCGGCGCGGGCCCGGGATCCTCGTCGTCGAAGAACTGGACCGCGGCCCGCAGGTAGTCCTTCTCCTCGTTCAACAGCACGATCTCGAACCGCCGCACTCCCACCGACACGATGTCGAACCGCCCGTCCGGATGCTGCCGGGTCACCTTCTCCACCCGCGCCGTGCATCCCAGGTTGACCACTCCCTTTTCGGTGGCCAGCACCACGCCGAACTCCGACCCGTCGCGGATCGCCTCGCCGATCATCTCCCGGTACCGGGGTTCGAAGATATGCAACGGCAGGCGGTTGTGGGGCAGCAGCACCACGCCGAGCGGGAACAGCGGCAACAGATCCCCCTGCATGATACTATTATGACGTTCCGGCGCGCCCCCCGCGCGCGGCCGCCCTTCGTCGCATGAACGCGAAGTTGAAACGCACGCCTGGAATCTACCTGGTCGGCTTCATGGGCGCCGGCAAAACCACCATCGGACGCCGCCTGGCGCACCAGTTGGGCTGGACCTTCGCCGACCTGGACGACGACATCGAAGCCGCCGCGCAGCGCACCATCGCCGCCATCTTCGACGCCGAAGGCGAAGAGCACTTCCGGCGCCTGGAAACCGAAGCCCTGGCGCGCCGCGTGGAGCGCATCCAGCGCGGCACCCCCACGGTGCTGGCCCTGGGCGGTGGCGCCTTCACCCGCGCCGAAAACCGCGAGGCCGTCGCCGGCCGCGGCATCTCCATTTGGCTCGACTGCCCGCTCGAAAAGGTCTGGGAAAGGGTCTCGCGCGAATCGCACCGTCCGCTGGCCCGCGACCGCGCGCGTTTCGAGGAGCTTTACCGCACTCGCGCGGCCCTCTATGCCCTGGCCGACTTCCGGGTCGAGGTGTGCGGCGACAATCCCGCCGCCGGCGTCGAGGCCATCCTCGACCTGCCTCCGTTCCTCTGAGGACTATGAACGAGAACACTCTCCGCAAACACGCCCTGGCGATCTTCCGCGCCGCTCTGGACGCCTCCGATCCCGTGGAAGCCGTCCTGCGCCACCTGCGCCTCGACGGCCGCACCCTGATTGCCGGCAAGCGCCGCTACTCGCTCGACCGCTTCCGCGCCATCCACGTCATCGGCGCGGGCAAGGCCGGCGCCGCCATGGCGCGCGCCGTCGAGCGCCTCCTCGGCCGCTCCATCGCCGGCGGCCTCATCAACGTGAAGTACGGTCACACGGCGCCCCTCAAGCGGATCGAGCTCAACGAGTGCGGCCACCCGCTGCCGGATGCGGCCGGGGTGGACGGCGCCGCGCGCATCGCGCGTATCGCCGAGGCGGCCGGTCCC
>CAYOTD010000442.1:0-1258 GCA_964406685.1 uncultured Solibacteraceae bacterium
ACGTGCATGCCGCTACCGTTGTCGCCGAACAGTGGCTTGGGCATGAAGGTGACGGTCTTGCCGTACTGGTTGGCGACGTTGCGGATGCAGTACTTGTACAGCATCATGTTGTCGGCCGACTTGACCAGCGTGTCGAAGCGCTGGTCGATCTCGGCCTGCCCGCCGGTGGCGACTTCGTGGTGGTGGCACTCGATGTCCAGCCCGCACTTCAGCATGACGTCGACCATCTCGGCGCGCAGGTCCTGATAATGGTCGGTGGGCGGCACCGGGAAGTAGCCCTCCTTGTACCGGGGGCGATAGCCAAGATTGTTCGTCTCGCGTCCGGAGTTCCAGCGGCCCTCCTCGGCGTCGATGAAGTAGAAGCCGGAGTGCTGGTTCTGGTCGAAGCGGATGTTGTCGAAGATGAAGAACTCGGCTTCGGCGCCGAAGAAGGCGCCGTCGGCGATACCGGAGTTCTTCAGGTAGAGCTCTGATTTGCGGGCGATCCAGCGCGGGTCGCGCTCGTAGTGCTGGCGGGTGATCGGGTCGATGACGTCGCAGGTCATCACCAGCGTCTTGTGCTGGTTGAACGGATCGATGAAAGCCGTGGCCGGATCGGGGATCAACAGCATGTCGCTCTCGTTGATCGCCGCCCATCCACGGATGCTGGAGCCATCGATGCCGAAGCCTTCTTCGAAGTCGGCCTCGTCAAGCTCGGTGATGGGATAGGAGATGTGCTGCTGCAAACCGGGCAGGTCCGTAAAGCGCAAGTCCAGATACCTGGCGTCGTTGGTCTTGGCGAACTCCAGTACTTCTTTCGGGGTCATCCTTGCCTCCATTGGCGGATCATCACACTTCGCGGTGGGACGAGTGCGAAATCCCACCATAACGCTGGAGATTCCCCCGCGCCAATCGAAAGATTTTATGAGGGGGATAAGGTCCACGGTGCTCGGTAACCTACTGTATCCTCGTTAGTTGTGGAACAACTGGCGCTCAGTTGGGAGCCCGAACGGCGGATGTACACCGTCGCGTCGCTGACGGGGGAGTTGCGCGCTCTGCTGGCCGAGCGGTTCGCGGATATCTGGGTGGCGGGCGAGATCTCGGGGGCGCGGCTGGCCGCCAGCGGGCACTACTACTTCACTCTCAAGGACGGCGAGGCGCAGTTGCGCTGCGCCTGTTTCCGGCCCCTGGCGCGGTATCTCAAGTTCAAACCCCAGGACGGCATCGAGGTTCTGGCGCGCGGGCGCATCGACGTCTACGAAGCGCGCGGCGAGTACCA
>CAYOTD010000442.1:1277-4932 GCA_964406685.1 uncultured Solibacteraceae bacterium
GGAACCGCGAGGGGCGGGCGCCCTCCAGTTGGCCTTCGAGCAGCTCAAGAAGAAGCTGGCCGCGGAAGGCCTGTTCGACCCGGCGCGCAAACGCGCGCTGCCCAAGCTGCCGCGCCGCATCGGCATCGTCACCTCGCCCACCGGGGCCGTCATCCGCGACATGCTGAACGTGCTCGGCCGGCGTTTTCCCGGGCTGCACATCCGGCTCTACCCGGCGCTGGTGCAGGGCGAGGGTTCGGTGGAGCAGGTGGTCCGCGGCATCGAGTATTTCGGCCAGTCCGGCTGGCCGGAGGTGCTCATCGTCGCCCGCGGCGGCGGGTCGCTTGAAGACCTGTGGACCTTCAACGAAGAGGCCGTGGCGCGCGCCATCGCGGCCTGCCCGGTGCCGGTGATCTCCGCCGTGGGACACGAGACCGATTTCACCATCGCCGATTTCGTTGCCGACCTGCGTGCCCCAACGCCCTCGGCCGCGGCCGAACTGGTCGTGCCCACGCGGGATTCGCTCGCCGAGCAGATTGCCGCGGGACTCAACAAGCTTGCCCAGGCTATGCGCTACCGGTTGGCGCGGGTGGCGCTGCGGTTGGAGCAGCAGGGTCTCGGGCGCGCCACCGCCGCTATCAGGCGCCGCCTGGGGCGCGCCCAACAGCGCATCGACGACCTTGAGGAGCGGCTGCGCCGGCACGACCTCCGCCTGCGGTTCGCCCAGGCGCACCGGCGGCTGGACGCGGCCGAGGCCGCCGCCGGGCGGTTCGTGGCGCTGCGCCTGGAGCGCGAGCGCTCGCGGCTCGACCAGTTGCACGCGCGCCTGACCCAGCTCAGCCCGCTGGCCGTACTCGATCGCGGCTACGCGCTGGTGGAGTCTGCCGAAGGCAAGCTTCTGCGGTCGGCCGAAGAGGCGCCCAAGGGCGCCACCATCGGCGTCCGTCTGGCCAAGGGAAAGCTCAAGGCGCGGGTTACCTCGTCTACCTCCGGCTGATAGAATCTCCCCAGAGGCAACCATGCAGAGACTGCTGACCTTGATCCTTGGCGCGGTCGCCGTGTTCGCCGCGGGCTACGCCTTCCGCCAGGACCCGGCGTGGATCAAGGCGCGTGAGGAATCCGAGAACAGCGGCAAGATTGCCGAGAAGGTCGAATCCGTCTTCCTCGACCCAACCGACTTCTCGCCCATGAAATAGCGCCCGAGAGAGATGGAGGGGTTCATGGCCGAGGCAATCACGAGACGAACGCTGCTGAGCGGAGCCGGCGCACTGGCCCTCTCCGCCGCCAGTCAACCGCCGGCCGCGCCGGTGGCCATCGCGCGCCAGCGCGAATACGACCAGAGCCTGCTGCCCAACCTCCAGAAGATGTTCGACCGGTTGGGCGGTATCGGTCCACTGGTGAAGAACAAGACCGTCGCCATCAAGCTCAACCTGACGGGAAACCCGGCGCGCTTCCCGGTGCGCGCGGAACTGCCCTACCGCACAACTCCACCCACCGTGCTGGCCGTAGCCACGCTGCTGGCGCGCGCCGGCGCCCGGCGGCTGCGCATCCTCGAGACTTTTTTCCCCGCGAGCCAGGACCTGGCGCTGTGGGCGCGCTACGGTTTCGACGTGCAGGCCATCGGCAACGTGGGCTGCAAGGTCGAATGGGAGAACGCGCAGAATCTCGGCCAGGCCAAGCAGTACACGCGAATGAAGGTGCCCACGGGCGGCTACGTCTTCCCGGCCTTCGACCTGAATCACTCCTTCGCCGACTGCGACACCTTTGTCTCGATGTCGCTTCTCAAGAACCACTGGATCGCGGGTGTCACCATGGCGCTCAAGAACAACTTCGGTTGCACGCCCTGCTCGCTCTACGGCGGCGATTGCGGCCCGGACGGCAACGAGAATCCCCGGCAGGAGCGCGGCGCGGTGTGCCACAACGGCAACCGGACGCCGCCCAAGGGTGTCCCGCAGGAGATCGATCCGAATTCGCCGCGCGAGGCCGGCTACCGCGTGCCGCGCATCGTGGTCGACCTGGTGGCCGCGCGGCCCATTGACCTGGCGATCGTCGACGGGGTGGCCTCCATCCGTGGCGGCGAGGGCGAGTGGAACCCCGGTGTCCAGATCATGAAACCGGGCGTGATGCTGGCGGGAAAGAACCCGGTTTGCCTGGACGCCGTCTGCACCGCCGTCATGGGATACGACCCGCGCGCCAGACGCGGCGAGAAACCCTTCCTGCACGGCGACAACACGCTGACCCTGGCCGAGGCTGCCGGGATCGGCACGGCGGATCTGAAGCGCATCGACGTTCGCGGCCTGTCAATCAAGGAAGCGCTGCACGACTACGGCCCCGGCCCCATCGGCAAGACCATCTGACGCCGCGAGGGGGCAAGGAGAAGAGGTCATGATTTCATCTCAAGTGAGGCGGCGAGCCTTCGTGAAGTGGCTGGGCGCGCTTCCGCTCATCGGCTACATTGGCGCGCGCGAGGCGTGGGCCAAGGCCTGGGGCTCGGGCAACAACATCTACACTCGAATCGGCGTCCGCCCGTTCATCAATGCCCGCGGAACGTGGACCTACCTGAGCGGCTCGCTCGAGCTGCCCGAGGTGCGCGCGGCCAAGCAACAGGCGGCGATGCACTTCGTCGACATCCTCGAATTGCAACGCGGCGTGGGCCGGCGGCTGGCCGAGCTGTCCGGCGCCGAATCTGGAATGGTCACCTCCGGCGCCGCGGGCGCCATGGCTGCGGCCACCGCCGCCTGCATCGCCGGTGCCGACCCGAAGAACGTCTGGCAGCTTCCCGACACCACCGGGCTCAAGGGCGAAGTCGTCATGTTCGGCGGGAGGTCGCCCTTCGACAGCGCCATCCGGCTGGCGGGCGGCAAGCTGGTTCTGGCGCGCACCCACGAGGATCTGAAGGCCGCCATCAACCCCGCGACCGCGATGATCTACACCACCGCGCTCGGCGAACGGCTCGAGAAGGCGGTCGCCATCGCCAAGGCCGCGCACGTGCCGTTGCTGCTGGACGACGCGGCGGGCATCCCGCCCATCGAGAACCTGAAGCTCTACGCCAGGATGGGCATCGATCTCTACACCTTCAGCGGCGGCAAGGGCCTGTGCGGTCCCCAGTGCACGGGTCTGCTGTTGGGCCGCAAGGACCTGATCGAGGCCGCGCTCGCTAACTCCAGCCCATGGGAAGGCGCGGTGTGCCGGGCGATGAAGGTGGGCAAGGAAGAGATCATGGGCTGTCTGGCCGCGGTGGAGGCGTGGATGAAGCTGGACCTCAACGCGCTCAACCGGCAGTGGAACGAGCGCGTCCACCGCATCCAGAAACTGGTGGACACGGTGCCGGGGGTGGAGACGCGGGTCGAGATTCCGCGCGGCGGCAACCGCTATCCGACCCTCGTGGTCACCTGGGACGAGCAGAAGTGGGGCTTCACGGTGGCGGACTGCGACCGCAAGCTGCGCGAAGGCGATCCGCGCATCGAGGTCCTCACCGCCAACAATCCCAGCCTGGTGCCGGCCGTCCACGGCGGCGATGGCAAATCGCCGGCCAGGAACGATGCCGTCCGCATCATTTCAATGACCATGCAGCAGGGCGAGGATCTCATCGTCGGCCAGCGCCTGCGGCGGATTCTGGCTGAAGCCGCAAGGCGGCCCGCGTAGCGGGTCCGACTCACTTCGACTTGCTCAAGCG
>CAYOTD010000443.1:0-4916 GCA_964406685.1 uncultured Solibacteraceae bacterium
TCAGCGGATCGGGGTGGATGATGTCCACCGCCCGGTTCTCGATCAGCGGACGGAAGCCTTCCTCGAGTCCGAACAGGCTCTCGCCGGTGTTGATCTTCGTCGTCGTGGCTTCCTTGATCTCCTTGTACGCTTGCCAGTTGCGCGGCGCGTCGCCGCTGCCCAGGGTGCCGACCTGAAGCGGGTCCTCCATCCACGCCATTTCGTACGGCTCCAGCGCGCGCGCGTAGCGGATCGAGTCGTTCACGTCCAGCCGGCCGTAATGGTCCGAGGCCAGCGGCATCTCCCAGCCGATGCCGTCCTTGACCGCGGCCACGTACTCGCACAGCAGTTTGAGTCCCTTCTCGGTGGCGACGCCGTCGGTCCGGACCGCGCCGGGGATGTCGCGCACCAGCGAGGTTCCCAGATCCATCTTGAAGTACGTGAACCCCGCCTGCTTGCGCCGAACCAGGCGGGCGGCGAACACCTTGGGATCTTTGGTCTGATCCGTGTCGCAATAGATGCGGATGCGGTCGCGGTATTTCGAGCCGATCAGGCGCCAGCAGGGTACCCCGTACACCTTGCCCGCGATGTCGTGCAGCGCGATGTCCACCGCGCTGTATCCGCCGCCAAACCGGCGTTGGCTGGCGAAGTTGCGGATCCGGTCCAGGATCGGTTCGATCTCCAGCGGGTTGCGGCCCACCAGGTGCGCCTTCAGGATCAGGGCCATGCCCTCGTTGCCCGCGTCGCGCACCTCGCCCAGCCCGTAGACGCCCTGGTTGGTGTCGATGCGAATAATCGGATAGTCGTAGTTGGACGCGATCCGGATCGCGCGCATATCGGTGATCCGCAACGCGCTCGGCGCGGAGTTCCGGTTCACTCCGCCGGCCTGCCTCGGCTGGCCGTTGGCGGGGCGGTCCACAAATTGGAATGCCGACCCGAGCGCGGCCGCGCCCATCGCTCGTTCGAGCCATCTGCGGCGTGTAAGGTCAGACTTCGGCATGGTGTTGCCCTCCTTGCATTCCCCACGGCAGTATATCCTCGGAGGGAGCGTTCTGGGGCGTGTTGTGCGGCGAATCTCTGCTGTAGACTTCTCCCAGAGGGACCGCGGCGCTTGAGGGAGGGAGCGGCGATGTCATCCGGCAATCTCACGCCGTTTCGCTGGCCGTCAACCGGGGACGACCCGGCGCCGGGCTGTTTCTCGGCCGCGCCTGGGCCGCCGCCGCGCCGGCCGCTCCGGTCGCCCTCGCACAGTGCGAGTCGTACGGCAGCGAACTGCTGCCGGCGTTGAAAACCATGTTCGACCAGTTCGGTGGGCTGGGCCGATTGGTCAAGGGCAAGACGGTTGCCGTGAAGGTGAACCTCACCGGCAACCCGGACAGCCGGATGGGCTACATTCCCATCGGACGCACCACCTGGACCCACCCGGCTGTCATCGCCGCCACGATGCGCCTGCTGGGGCGCGCCGAAGCACGCCGCATCCGCCTGCTCGAAAGCCCGTGGAAATCGGCCGAGCCGCTGGAGGAATGCATGCTCTCGGCCGGCTGGGATCCCGCCCTGTTCACCGGCGCGGCCAACGGAGTTGAGTTCGAGAACACCAACTCCCTGGCCTTCGCTCGCGCGGAAGCCCGTGAGCCGTATGCCGAAGGCGGGAAGATGACGGCCTCCGCCAACGACCCGAACGGGACAGCGATCCAGTACGACCTCTACCGGATCCCGTTCAAGGGCGGTGAACATACCCGAGTTCGTCAACATCCCCTATGACGGGATGCGGAAAATCGACACGCCCCCGGTCGAATCGTACCGGCCGTTCGACCGCGCGTTCGAGCTGATGAAGGCAGGCCGGTACGAAACGGCGGCCGCGGAATGGAGGAACGTGCTGGCGCTCGCCGCCGAACAGGGCCGGCGCCCTCGGGCCGAAGCTCTGAAAACCAGGATCTCGCTCTACGAGGCCGGCAGGCCCGACAGAAGATCGCGGTAGGCTTGGACCAGGCCGGTAGCCGGCGTGCTAAGCTGAGTTCACCCCATTCGCTTCAGGCCTTGTCATGACCGCTGGTGCCGTATCTGCGCCGTCTCCACACCCCGACAGCTTCTGGGGCGCGGTGCGGGAAGCGCTCGCGGGCACGGAGCGGGATTTCACCGAAGGCGGAATGCGCCGCGCCATTCTGGTGCTGGCCATTCCGATGGTGCTGGAGACGCTGATGGAGGCGCTGTTCGCCGTCGTCGACGTCTATTTCGTTTCCAGCCTGGGCGCGGAGGCCGTGGCCGCGGTGGGCCTCACCGAATCGATGCTTACCATGGTCTATTCCCTCGCGATGGGACTGAGCATCGCCACCACCGCCACCGTGTCGCGCCGCATCGGCGAGAAGAACGCCGGGGCCGCGGCGGTGGCGGGAGTGCAATCGATCCTCATTGCGCTGGCCGCCGCCATCCTGCTGGGAGTTCCGGCGGCTCTGGGCGGGCGGTGGCTGCTGTCGGCGATGGGAGCCTCGCCCGCGGTGACCTCCATCGGAGGGGGCTACACGGAGTGGATCCTGGGCGGCTCCGCCACGGTCCTGCTGCTGTTCGTCAACAACGCCATCTTCCGCGGCGCCGGCGACGCCGCGCTTGCCATGCGTGTGCTGTGGTTGGCCAACGGCATCAACATCGTGCTCGATCCGTGCCTGATCTTCGGTTGGGGACCCTTCCCCGAGATGGGCGTCACCGGCGCCGCCGTGGCCACCGTGATCGGGCGCGGCTGCGGCGTCCTGTTCCAGTTCTACCTGCTGGCGCGCCGGCGCGGACGGGTGCGGATCGAAACCGTGCACTTCCGCTTCGACCCCGCGGTGGCCTGGCGGCTGGTGAGGGTCTCCGCCAACGGCTTCCTCCAGAACTTCGTCGCCACGGCGAGCTGGATCGCGCTGGTGCGTATCATCGCCATGTTCTCCAGCGCGGCGGTGGCCGGCTACACGGTGGCGATCCGCATCATCTTCTTCTCTCTGATGCCCTCCTGGGGGCTGAGCAACGCCGCCGCGACGCTGGTAGGGCAGAATCTCGGCGCCGGCAAACCCGAGCGCGCCGAGCGCTCGGTGTGGCTGACCGGCCTCTACAACATGCTGTTCCTGGGCGTGGCGGGCGCGGTCTTCGTGACCGCTCCGGAGTGGCTGGTCGGCCTGTTCACTTCCGAGGCGGCGGTGGCGGCGACGGGCGTGGACTGCCTGCGCTACCTGGCCTTCGGCTACCTGTTCTACGCCTGGGGCATGGTGATGGTGCAGGCGTTCAACGGCGCCGGCGACACCTGGACGCCCACTCTCATCAATCTCTTTTCCTTCTGGCTGATCGAAATCCCGCTGGCCTGGGTGTTGGCGCAGACGGCCGGCCTCGGTCCGCGGGGAGTGTTCCTGGCGATTCCTATCGCCGAGTCCACCTTCACCGTCGTCGCCATGCTGCTATTCCGCCGGGGCCGGTGGAAGTTGAAAAAGATCTAAGGGTACAGTAGTCTTCATGCCTTTGGCCCGCAATCCGCTCCGGCCCGCGCCCCACGCCCCGCGCCGGAGCGACGAGGAGATCCGCCGGCTCTACCCCCGGCTGCGCTGGCAGATTCTGGAGTCGACCTTCATCGGTTACGCCAGCTTCTACTTCGTGCGCAACAACCTGCCGGTGGTCTCCAAGGAAATGGGCCATGCGCTGGCCTACGGCACGGGGCAGATCGGCGACATCCTGGCGGCTACCGCGGTGGCCTACGGGATCGGCAAGTTCCTGTTGGGCGCCTGGTCGGACCGCAGCAATCCGCGCCACTTCATGCCCCTGGGGCTGTGCCTGACGGCGCTGTGCAACTTTGCTTTCGGTTTGTCGGGCAACTACTACCTCCACCTGCTGCTGTGGACGCTGAACGGCCTGGTGCAGGGCATGGGATGGGGGCCGTGCGGCCGGTCTCTCGGCCACTGGTACAGCCTGCGCGAGCGCGGCACGGTGTTCGCCTTTTGGAACATCGCCCACAACGTGGGCGGCGGCCTCACCGGGCTGATCGCGGCCTGGAGCGCGGCCTGGATGGGGTGGCGCTACGCCTTCTTCGTGCCCGGCGTGCTGGCGCTGCTCTGCGCCGCGTACCTGCTCCTCCGCCTGCGCGACACGCCGCAATCCGAGGGCCTGCCGCCCATCGAAGAATACAAGAACGACTGGCCGGAGGGCGGCGCCAACGCCGAGGCCGAACTGGGGCTCCGGGTGCTGCTGGGACGCTACGTCCTGCGCAACCGCTATGTCTGGCTGTTCGCTTCCGCCAACTTCTTCGTCTACATCGCCCGCTACAGCCTGCTCGACTGGGGCCCGACGTACCTGAAGAACGTCAAGCACGCCAGCCTGGAACAGGGCGGCTACAGCACCGCGCTGTTCGAGTTCGCCGGCATCTTCAGCACGATTCTGATGGGCTGGCTTTCGGACCGCTGCGGCGGCCGGCGCGGCATGGTCAGCCTGCTGTGCATGCTGCCGGTGTTCGGCGCTTTCGCCGCCCTGCTCTACACCCCCGCGGGCCTGCTCTGGCTGGACCTGGCCCTGTTCGCGGTGGTGGGCTTCTTCGTCTACCCCCCGGTGATGCTGCTGGGAGTGACGGGGCTGGATTTCAGCTCGAAGAAGGCGGTGGGCGCGGCGGCGGGGTTCATCGGGCTGTTCGGCTACCTGGGCCGCACCGTGCAGGGCAAGGGCTTTGGATGGCTGGCCGAACACTACGGATGGGATGTCGCCCTCCAGGCCGTACTGGCCTGCGTGCTGGCCTCGGTGGTGCTGCTTTCGGCCACCTGGAACCTGCGCCCGCGGCCGGTGAAGGCCTGACCCGGCGGATCGCGCTGCTATCCTGGAGCCAATGGGCGAAACCGTGCATGAGTTCTCGATTTCCGTCGACCGCGAAGAAGGCTACGTCTTCCGCACGCGGTTCGACAAACCGCACTATCCCGGCCTGGTGATGG
>CAYOTD010000444.1:0-4898 GCA_964406685.1 uncultured Solibacteraceae bacterium
CATCTTGCCGGTCACGAGCGAGCCCACGGGCATGCCGAGGTCCTCGCCGAGGGCGAAACGGTCCGGCTGGCTACGCATCGCCTCACCCTCCGCCAGGACGAGGACGATGCGCTGGCGCGGATCGAAGGCGCTTTCCGCCAGGCCGGGCTCGCCGTGCCCTCTCTCGCCGAAACCCTGGCCGGCTGCGGCGTCGAACCGGACCGGGCACGATCCCTCCTGCAAATCCTGCTGCGCGAGAAGAAGGTTGTTCGCGTGGGTCCCGATCTCGTCTTCCACGCCGCGGCAATCGACGATCTGCGCCGCCTGGTCGCCGCCCACAAGGGCGAGCGCTTCTCCGTCGGCACGTTCAAAAGCTGGACCGGCATTTCCCGCAAGTACGCCATCCCCCTGCTGGAGTTCCTGGACCGGGAGCGGTTGACCCGGCGCGACGGCGACTCTCGCATCGCGCTGTGAGTAACTTTGCCAAGCAGAGTACTTGACAAAATCGAGAATCTTGTGCCATGCTGTCTGCATGGCGGAGATCAGGCCCCTCCGGTGCGAACCGGTCGGGCTCCACGAGCACGCTTTGGACAACCTGCGCTTCATTCGGGAGACGATGGAGCGGGCCGGTTCTTTCACCGCGGTTCCAGGCTGGGGAGGGGTGGCCATCGGGCTGTCCGCGATCGGGGCCGGCTGGCTGGCGGCGCGGCAGGCGTCGGTGGAAGGCTGGCTGGCGGTCTGGTTCGGAGAAGGGATGCTGGCCCTGGCGGTGGGCGTGCTGGCCATGGTCCGAAAGGCCCAACAGACAAATGAGAATCTGCTCTCGGCGCCGGGCCGCAAATTCGCCCTCGGATTCGCCCCGCCCCTGGCCGCCGGCGCGGTAGTCACGGCGGCGCTATACCGGGGGCAGTATCCCGGACCGATCCCGGCGGTCTGGCTGCTGGCCTACGGCGCCGGAGTGATGACGGGCGGCGCCTTTTCCGCGCGCATTATTCCGGCCATGGGTGCCTGTTTTATGGCCGTCGGAGCGGCGGCGGCAATCGCCCCGCCCGCTTGGGGCAACACGTTTCTGATGATCGGCTTCGGCGGGCTGCATGTTCTGTTCGGAGCGATCATCGCCAGGAGGTTCGGTGGCTAGAAGCAATGCGCTCAGGAACGACTCTGTCCCGGCCGGTCCCGTCCGGCGGGAGATCCCGGACCTCGACCGGCTGATCCACGAGCGGATGCGGCTCGGCATCGTCAGCTCCCTGGCTGCCAACGAGTCCCTTACTTTCAACGAGTTGAAGCGTCTGCTCCAGACCACCGACGGGAACCTGAGCGTGCACGCGCGCAAGCTCGAAGACGCGGGATACGTGGCCTGCGGCAAATCGTTCGAAGGCCGGATGCCGAAAACGGAGTTCCGGCTGACGCCCGCCGGACGCAAAGCCCTGGAGCGGTACCTCGATCACATGGAGGCGCTGATCCGGGCCATGCGCGAGAAATAGAGCATTTGCAGTCGCTTACCAAGCCGCGACCGCAAGGCAGCGGAAGGAGAACCATGTCCACACACACCGCCTCCTCGGGCGGACTGCACGTCGCCATCATTATGGACGGCAACGGCCGCTGGGCCGAGCAGCGCGGCTGGCCGCGCGAAGCGGGCCATCGCGCCGGCGCCGGCGCCGTGCGGCGCGCCGTGGAGGCCGCGCCGTCGCTGGGAATCCGGGTGTTGACCCTGTACGCCTTCTCGTCGGATAACTGGAAACGTCCGGCGCACGAGGTGTCGACGCTGATGCGCCTGTTCCGGACCTACCTGGGACGCGAGACCAGCCGTTGCGTGGAAAACGGAATCCGGCTGAACATCATCGGGCGCCGCGACCGGCTCCCCCCGCTCCTGTTGCCCGTGATCGAGGAGGCCGAACGGCGCACCGCCGCCGGCCGGAACCTCCACCTGCGGCTGGCCGTCGATTATTCCTCGCGCGACACGATCTTGCAGGCCGCCGCGAAGCTCCATTCCCGGCGGGCGCCCGGCCGCGAGGAGTTCGCCCGTCTGCTGCACGGCGACGCGCCGGTTCCCGACGTGGACCTGCTCATCCGCACCGGAGGCGAGCAACGCCTCAGCGACTTCCTCCTCTGGGAGAGCGCCTACGCGGAGCTGCACTTCACGCCCTGCATGTGGCCGGATTTCGCCGCGGGCGATCTTCAAGCGGCCCTGGAGGACTTCCATCGCCGCCAGCGCCGGTTCGGCGCTTTGCCGGCGGTCAAGGCCGGTTGAGTGCCTGATAGACCTCGCGCTTGCCCAACCCCCGCCTCCGGGCGACGACCTTCATCGCCTCCATCCGGCTGAGCCCTTCGCGCATGGCGGCTTCCACCGCCTCGGCCAGCGGGCGCGGATCCTCCTCGGAAGCCGTTTCCGCCCGCGCCACCAGCAGCGTGAACTCCCCCTTGACCGACGGCCGCCCGGCGAGCCTCGCGCGTAGCGTTGCGGCGTCCCCGGCAAGGAACTCCTCGTGGATCTTGGTCAACTCCCGGGCCAGCACCAGCCGCCGCGCGCCCAGGACCCGCTCGATGTCCGCCAGCGTCTCCAGGATGCGGTGCGGCGCTTCGAACAGCACCACCGTCGCCGGGTCCCGGGCCAGCGCTTCGAGGGCCTGCCGCCGCGCCCCGCTTCCGGAGGGAAGGAACCCGGCGAATCGAAACGCGTCAGTGGGCAGTCCGGAAGCCGCCAGGGCCGCCAGGATCGCCGACGGGCCCGGCACCGGCGTCACCGCGATCCCCCGCTCCCGCGCGGCGGCCACCAGCCGGTAGCCCGGGTCGGAGACCAGCGGGGTGCCCGCGTCCGAAAGCAGGGCGATGGATTCGCCTTCCAGCAGGCGGGAGATCAGGGATTCGGCGGCGGCGGCCTCGTTGTGCTCGTGATAGCTGGCGAGCGGCTTGTCGATGCCATGGTGGACCAGCAGCTTTCGCGTGTGGCGTGTGTCTTCGCAGGCGATCCGGTCTACTTCGCGCAGAACGCGCAGCGCGCGCAGAGTGATGTCCTCCAGGTTCCCGATCGGCGTCGCCACGACGTACAAAACCCCGGCCATCAGAGCGAGACTCCTTGGCTCCTCGCTGGAGTCATCATCGCACAAACGGTATAGTTTTCTGCCGGGTATACCGATAGATAGACTGGAGTTGCCATGGCGGCCGGGTGTAACCTGAGTGTTTGGAGCCGCATCGCCGGAAATCGCCGGCCGGGCAATACAGAAGTATGGAAGTGGAAACCGAGACGCAGACTTTCTATCGATGGGAGGTGGCTGGGAAACCGGTTTCCGTCCACCTCGAGTTCGGCGTCGTCGACCGCCTCTTGCTTGAGGTGATGCAGGGATTCGGCTCGGTGCCCCGGCGCGGCGCCGAGGTAGGCGGCCTGCTGTTGGGGTCGGTGACCGCGGGCGAGCCGACGGTGGTGCATGTGCGGGATTTCGAGCCGGTCTTCTCCGAACACGCCCGCGGCCCGTCTTATCTGCTTTCGGCCAATGACGAAGCCCGGCTGGTTGCCGCCATCGAGCGCCGGAGCAACGGCGCCGCCCGCCCCGGTTTGAGCATTGTGGGCTTCTTCCGTAGCCACACGCGCGACGGACTGTGCCTGACCGAGGAAGATCTGGCGCTGTTCGACAGGTACTTCCCAAACCCGGGACAGGTCTTTCTTCTGGTGAAACCGTATGCCGCGCGGGCCAGTGTGGGAGGCTTCTTCTTCCGCGAGGACGGTCGCATCCGGACGGAAGCGAGTTACCTGGAATTCCCCTTCCGCCGGCGGGATTTGGGCGGCGGCGCATCGGCCCCGATGCGCGGCGCGGAGCCGGAGGAAACCCTGGAAACGGAGATGCCGGCGCGCCGGACGACCTCTCTCTCGCTGTTCGGCGCGAGCGAAACGTTGGATCCCCTGCCCCTCGTCGAATCTCCGCGGCCGAAGCGGAATGTCTGGATTCCGCTCTCCTTCATCTTCCTTCTGGTCGGCGTGGTGCTGGGTTTCCAGACGGCTCTCAGTCTCCGCCCGGCCCTCGATCCGGCGGCGGTGCGCGACCCCTATCTGCTCTCGTTGGCCGCGACCAAAACCAACGGCGAGATCCAGCTCCGGTGGGATCGCCAGTCGCCCGCCGTCCTTAAGGCTCGCGGCGGGCGGCTTGTGATTGCCGACGGCGATCATGACCAGACCGTCGAATTCGACGCCAGCCAATTGCAGAACGGCACCGTAGTCTATCGCTACCTCAGCGGGAAGGTCGACTTCCGGCTGGAGGTGTTTCCCGCAGGCCGCGCCAGCGTCGCCGAGAGCGTCGAAATCTACACCGGTGCGGCCGCCGCTTCCCCGGCCGACACACGTCCTCGCGCGGAGCGCTGAACCGGGACCGGGACTTCTTTGCATCCGGTCACGCCGCGCACGGGGGCGTGGGACTCCTCGCAGACGAACTCCAGCCCGGAACCGGACGGGTCCACCGACACGCGGATGGTCGCCTCGGGCTCCACGGAATCCCGTGCCACCATCCCCGCGAGGGGATGCGTGAGATGCCGCTCCAGGGTGCGGCGCAGCTCGCGGGCCCCGTACTCCGGAGCCGAGCCAAGCGCCAGCAGGAGGTTGCGCGCCTCGCGCGGCACCTCCAGCCGGAAGGCCGACGCTCCCAACCGTTCCTCGATCAGGCACTCCAGGTCGCGGATCTGCAAGTCCAGGATCGACTCCAGCGAGGCGCGGCCCAGCGGCCTGTAGCTGACCACGGCGTCGATGCGGTTCAGAAACTCGGGCGAGAACTTCTTCCGCAGGCTCGCCATCGCCGCCTGGCCCGCGCGCCGCGAACGGTCGCTCTCGTCCCCCTCCACGCCGGCGGCAAGCCCGAACGCCGGCATCACCTCGCGCAGGATCTCCCGCGCGCCGACGTTGCTGGTGAGGAAGATCAACGTGCGCTCCAGGT
>CAYOTD010000445.1:0-4881 GCA_964406685.1 uncultured Solibacteraceae bacterium
GTACCCAGCAGGAGCTGTTGGCGTCGCCCTTGCCGTCGCGGTCCCAGTGGAACTGCACCTTCACGCGGCCGTACTTGTCGGTGAAGATCTCTTCCCCGCTCGGGCCCACGACAACGGCGGTCTGCGTCCCGTAGACGATCGGTTTCGGTGTCACGCGCTGGGGGCGGAAGGGATGGGAGATGGGCACGCAGCGGAACTCGTTCTTGTACTTCAGCTCGCCGGGCTCATGCGACGTCCGGAACATCTCCCCTTGCGAGCCTTCGTGCCGGATCCAGGTCAGCAGGTAGGTCCCGTCGTCGGAGAAGTGCCGCTGCAAGTTGAACTTGAAGCCCGGATTCAGGTGCCGGCAGTCGCTGTCTCCGCGAATGACGAGGCCGGGGAACTCCTCCTGCTGCATCCGGATGCCGACGGTGCGCTTGTTGTCCTGGTAGATCTTCTGCAACTCGCCGGATTGCTCGCCGCCCGACTTGTCGATGCCATCAAAGCGCTTGGCGTATTCCCCCGGGTAGTCGTAAAGCTCGAGCCTGTCGTTGGCGCCGAGCTTGAATTTGTGCGCCTCCCTGCCGATCTGTACCGAGTCCTTGGTGGGCTGGTCGGCCTCCAGGTGCTTGTGCGGCAACTGGAACCGATGATCCCAGAGCAGGGACTTGCCGGAGCGAAGCTCCTGCTCCTTGTCCCACCGGGTGATGCGCATCTCCTCCCGGCTTTCTCCCACCACCTCCTCGTAGACGATCTTGGTCGAGAAAGGAAGGTCGGGGTGCGACTGGGGCGTGTTGGCCAGCACCATCTTGTGGGCGTCGGCGGTGTGCTTGAAGAAGTAGTAGATGCCCTCCTCTTCCATCAGGCGGCAGGCGAAGTCGTAGTCGCTCTCCCGGTACTGGACGCAGAACTCGCGTTTCTCGAACGTCCCCTGGGTCTCGAAGGCCGTGTCGACACCCTCGAGCACTTCCTTGAGGATGTCGGGCACCGTCATCTGCTGGAAGATGCGGCTCTGGCGGCGCTTGGAAAGCAGCCAGAACTGCGGCACCATCTCCGCTTCGTAATGAATGAACTCTTCGCCCCGCGCTCCGCGCGACAAGCGGCGGATAATCCCGTTGAAGTGCCGCGTCCGCTTTCCCGGCAGCACGAAGGTGACGGTCACCTTCTGGCCGAGCAGGTCGCTGAAGGTGATGTTCTCGCTCTTTTCGGCGAACAGGTCGAGGTTGAAACAGAACAACTGCGAGACGCCCTCTTCCCCGGTGAAGCCCCGGATCATGAGCTTGTCTTCCCCGAGCGGGGTCGTGACCCGCATCGGCCGGTTCTGCTGGGTGTATTCAGACACAGGACCCCTCCCCTTGACAGTCTGCGCCACTGGGGGGCGCGGGGCAACCCTGGGCCCCGCGCCCCCCGCGGCTTTGGTTAGTTCAGCGTGTACGCGAACTGGCCGTTCTCGCCCACGCCCACCTGCACGGTGGAGAGCTTGTCGCCCTGGGCGATCCGGGCCAGCAGCTCGCGCGACACTTCCGGCAGCAGCGTGTTCGTCAGGATGTTGTCCACGTTGCGGGCGCCGCTTTCCACCTCCGTGCAGCGGCGCGCCACCTCGTCCACCAGCGCCTCGTCGTACGACATAACGAGCTTGTGGTTCTCCTGCATGCGCTTCTGGATCTTGCTCAGCTTCAGCCGGATGATCAGCTTCAGCACTTCATCGCGGATCGGGTAGTAGGGGATGATGACCAGTCTCCCCAGAAACGCCGGCTTGAATACCTTGTTCAGCTCGGCCTTGATGGACTTCACGATGCCATCGGGGCCGGGCATGGTCTCCGGGTCCGCGCACAGCTTCATCATCTGGTCGGTGGCGGCGTTGGTGGTCAGGATGATGATCGTGTTCTTGAAGTCGATCTCCCGGCCCTCGCCGTCCTCCATGCGGCCCTTGTCGAAGACCTGGAAGAACAGCTCGAGCACGTCGGGGTGGGCCTTCTCGACCTCGTCCAGCAGCACCACCGAATAGGGCCGCCGCCGGACCGCCTCGGTCAGCACGCCGCCCTCGCCGTAGCCCACGTATCCGGGAGGCGAGCCCTTCAACGTCGAGACCGTGTGCGCCTCCTGGAACTCGGACATGTTGATAGTGATCAGGTTGTGCTCGCCGCCGTAGAACAGATCCGACAACGCCAGGGCGGTCTCGGTCTTGCCCACCCCGCTCGGCCCCACCAGCAGGAAGACGCCGATGGGCTTGTTGGGATCTTCCAGCGCGGCCCGCGAGATGCGGATGCGCTGGGAGATCGCCTCCAGGGCGTGGTCCTGGCCGATGACGCGCGCGCCCAGGTGCTTTTCCAGCTTCAGGACGGCTTCGATCTCGTCCTTGACCATCTTGCCGATCGGAATGCCGGTCCACCCCGAGATCACCTCGCCGACGATGTGCTCGTCCACGCAGACCTGCATCAGCGGGTTCTCGCCCTGTAGCGCCGCCAGTTCGTTGTTCAGCCCCGCCAGTTCGGCCCTGAGGGCGTCCATCCCTTCCGGTGTCGCCGTCTGCGCGCCCTCTTCGATCTTGGCCCGCAGTTCGCGGATGCGGTTCACCAGGTCGGCCTCCTTGGCGAACCGTTCCTTCAGCGCTTCCAGTTCCGCCTGCACCTTCGCCTTCTTCTCCGCGATGATGCCCAGCCGCTCGGCGTGATCGACGCCGGTGGCTTGCTCGCGCGTCAGCACGCGCTGCTGGAGCTCGAGATCGTCCAGGGTCCGGCTGGCGTTCTCGATGGCCGGCGGAGTGGCGCTCTGCCCCAGGGCCAGGCGCGCGCAGGCGGTGTCGAGAACGCTGACCGCCTTGTCGGGCAACTGCCGGCCCGCCAGGTAGCGGTGCGAGAGCTTCACGGCCGCCGCCACCCCGCTGTCCAGAATGCGCACCTTGTGGTGTTTCTCCAGCGGCTTCACGGTGCTGCGCAGCATCACCATGCACAGTTCTTCGGTCGGCTCCTCGACCTTGACGACCTGGAAGCGGCGGGCCAGCGCCGCGTCCTTCTCGAAGTACTTCTTGTATTCCGACCAGGTGGTGGCGGCGATGGTGCGCAGCTCCCCGCGGGCCAGGGCGGGCTTCAGCAGGTTGGCGGCGTCGCCCTGTCCGGCCTGTCCGCCCGCGCCGATCATGGTGTGCGCCTCGTCGATGAACAGGATGATGGGCGTGGGCGAGGCCTTCACCTCTTCGATGATGCCCTTCAGCCGGTTCTCGAACTCGCCCTTGATCCCCGCCCCGGCCTGCAACATTCCCAGGTCGAGGGTGCGCAGGGTGACGTTCTTCAGCGGCGGCGGCACGTCGCCCTTCACGATGCGATGGGCGAAGCCTTCCACCACGGCGCTCTTGCCCACGCCCGCCTCGCCCGTCAGGATGGGGTTATTCTGGCGGCGGCGCATCAGGATGTCGATGATCTGGCGGATCTCGAAATCGCGGCCCAGCACCTCGTCGATCTTGCCTTCCTTGGCGCGCTGCGTCAGGTCGATGGTGTACTGATCCAGGTTCTTGGTCTTGCCCGGCGCGCGCGGCGCCCCCGGCTCGCCCGCCGCGGCCGCTTCCTCGGCGGTCGCCGTCTGGGCGTCTTCGGCCGACCCCGCCACGATGGAGACGAAGTTCTTCTTCAGCTCCTCGGCCTGCACCTTCTGGAACTCGCGGCTGATCTCGCGCATCAGCCGCGCCAGGTCCTCGTTGGTGGCCAACGCCAGGATGGCGAAGCCGCTGCGGATCTGGCCGGCGTTGAAGTCGATCGAACCGGTCGTCCAGGCCTCGGTGAACATGTTCAGCACCGTCGGGCTGAGAGCCGGAGTGCGCGCGTTGCCGCTCTTCAGCTTGTCCAGGCTGCGGCTCAACTCGCCCGCCAGGCGCGACGTGTCGACCCCAAACCGCCGGAAGATCTTCGCCGCGTCGTTGTCGGGAGCCTCGAGCAACTTGGTAAGTACATGCTCGACCTCGATGTTGTAGTGCGTTCGTGAGAGACAGAGTCCGGCAGCGGCTTCCAGCGCCGATCGTGTCGGATCGTTCAACTTGCCGATTAGGGATTTCAGGTTGACACCCATGCTCACTCCTATATAAGCGTGATCGGCCCGCCTGGACCGTCACTACATCCGTAAAATTGTATCTCCCGGGTCCCGTTTCATGGGGACCGATTTCGCCCAGGTAATCCATCCGAGTTGCGGGGCGACCTCCCCCTCTCCCCCCAGCTCGCAGGGAGGTACCTCGTCGCGCCTGAGCAGCAGTTGCACTTCAAAATCGATCTGCCCGTTGGCGAAGAACCGCAACAGCGCGCGCAAGGGGGCGTGCGCGCTTCCGTTGGGCAGAAAATCGAGGTACTGGCGGAGCCCCAGCGGCCCCAGAATGATCCGGGCGGCCGACTGCGGGTCCCAGATCTCATCGCCCACCACGGCCCCCACGCCGAGCTGTTCGGAGTAGGTGTTGGCCTGCTCGAAGCGGCACTGCGACGGGCGGTCCAGCGGGTACCAGCCCCCGGTCAACTGCACTACTTCGACCTCGACCTCGAAGTAGTCCATCAGAATCTGCTTCAGCGCCTGCGCCGACCGCGTGTGCAGGGCGAACAGGCCGGAGTAGTAGATCAGCGTGTCGTCGAGCACCGCCTGGCGCCGCTGGAGCGCCGGCGTCCCCAGCCCGATCAGGTCCAGCAGGTATTGGGAGAAGCGGTCGCGCTCCCCGCGCTCGTAAGCGATGGTGACCCGGTACTTCTCCCACGCCTGGTAGAACAGCGAAATGATGCGGTGATTGAAGATGTCCAGGAAATCCCGCATCGCCGTGTCCTTGACACGGACGCGATGGATCATCAGCTCGGTGTAGTAGAGGGGCAGCACCCCCATGGGGCCGGTGAGCCCCATGAAATTGACGATCATCGAGTGGGCGCGTTCGCT
>CAYOTD010000446.1:0-4878 GCA_964406685.1 uncultured Solibacteraceae bacterium
GGGGGCGGTTTTCCGTTTCCTGCGTGGGCGGGCGTGGGGCGGAAAGCGAAAGGGCCTCGGCCTCCCGAAGATGGGGACGCTGAGTTGCTCGGTGCCAGTTCAGCGGGATGGGCGTGATACGGGCAAGTGGCCCCTCAACGATACGGCTCTCCTCTGAAGAATCGGGCGAGTTTGGCGATATCGATCCCTACCCCTGCAACCTTCGGTTGCAGAATAATGGCATCCACAATCGCGGCGCCTGCACCGCGACGCACTTCTTTTGCTACGGTAAAGTCGCTTAGGTTTTTCTTCGATCCAACATCTCGGAATAGCCGGTCAATTAGGGCAACCACGTCATCAGGGGTCTTGCATGCTTTCCGGAGGGGAATCAACAACAGCGAATCGGAGGGTGCCGATAGGCCGGCGCCTGGCCGAAACACTTCCCGAAATGTTCTGGGATGTCTCGTCGTCACAAGGATCGCAGGCAGAATCTCCTCCGCGGGAGAGCCATTGCTGTGATGCCACGAGAGGACTTCGTCCTCAAAGTGCAGGCCGCGGGGTCCATGGATGACGACAGCATCCAAGCGCGACGCCGCGTCGGCCATCCTGGGAAGATTCCGGCGAACCGCATCTCCGAATGCTTCGTCCCATCCGTAATCAAGGAGGTAGACGTAAAAAGACCGATACGCCTCGTCAGGAATCTCTCCGATCGAATGCACATACAACCCCATGATGTCCTCCAGATGTTGAGCAGGCGCTGAATAGCTCACCACCTGTAGCTCTGAGAGGCAGCGCAGAGCACGTCGAGACACCTTCTGACCGTAGAGTCGCCGACCCGCAGATCTGGTTTTCGCGGGGCGGTCGCGAACGGGTTGCGTGGCGCTCGGAGGTCGGCTTCGGGCGAGTTGGCGTAGTGCGCCCAAGTTGCGGATGTGCATGCCATGTCAGAATTCGAGGAGGGGCGCCAGACGGGAGCGGACTTTGTCGATAGCCTTGATCGAGCAGCGCGCGGCGGGACTTCGCGTCGTATGCTCGTGGCCGGCCTGCGGGTCGAAGATTGGCCATGCGAGGGCGCCGGTCTCCGGGGCGCCGGACGCGCTCACCAGGCTTCTTTCCCTTGCGGCTGTCCCCAGTCCGTTTCCCTGTGACGGTTTCTGGGCGTGATACGCGAGACCAACTCCGACAGCTCGTGCCTTCGCCGGAGGGGGCGCACGATGTTGCCGCCGTCGCGGCCGGGATCCAACGCCGGGCTGTTGCCCCGCTTGGACACTTTGCTTGGGCTTCGCATGTGTCTCTGCTTCGAGTCTACCCTGGCCGGAGTCCGGTGCGGCGGCTGGGGGACGAGACGGGTTCGGGGAGCCGGAGCGCCGGGACTAAGCCCGGCGGCAGCCAGGAATGGCTGACCCCACGGGGCGAGCCAGGACTACTCGGCGGCCAAGGGATTCTAGGGCGGCCTGGAGCCTCTTGGGCCGGGTGTCGTGGTTTGGATCCGGTATCCGGCGCACTACCGTGCACAAATCTGTGCGGCGGGGCGGGGGCGCCCCGCGCGGGTCCGGGGACCCGCCGTACGGTGTCCGGCCGCAAGATTCTTGGCAAAGTTCGTTCACATCGTGAAAGGATTACCCACAAGTTCAGAGGAGGGTGAGAGTGTTCCGGTGCGATCTACGCTCCTTTTCGAGCGCGGCTTGGAAGAATGGGCCGGCTCTGCTGTTCTGTCTCCTGTTCGCGGTCGCGTTGCCTGCACGCGCGCAGAACTCCATCGACACCGTCGCCTCATGGAATGGGACCACTTACATCAGCTCCTTTGGGGTGCCCAACACGGCGACATACGGCCAGACGGTTTCCGTGCCGGCCGGCGCGTCACCTCTGAACAGCTTCTCTTTTGAAATCGGGAACTGCTCCGCCAGTGTCACGTTCCGCGGCGAAGTCTATGCCTGGGACGGCACCAGGGCGAGCGGCTCCAGCCTGTTTGAGAGCGCTCCAGTGACCCTCGCCGCCAGCAGCAGTTTCCAACTGGTGACGTTCAACGCGGGCGGCATCACCCTGCCGGCCGGGAATTACATTCTGTTCGCCAGCACATCCCAGGATCAAGGCGGAGCCCCCTCCTCGGCGTGCCGATGGGGAGCGGTGGGCAACAATACCGCATATCCCGGCGGCCAGTTCTGCTTCCTGAACAACGGCACAAACGCCGGCGCCTGGACCAGCCAGTCGTGGGCCACCATTGCGATGGATCTGGCATTCCAGGTGAACGGCTTAGTGGCCCCCTCATCCAGGCCTATTGGCACTCCGGCAGCGTCCACCACGAGCCTGCTCGTCGGCTTGCTGGGTCTGTCCGCGATGGGGCTGTACTATCTGTACCGGCAACGGCACCGGCAGCGGGCGTAGGCGGAACGTTCGCTTGGAGAAGCGCTCCGCGCCGTGCCGCCGCGGGAGGCTCGCCGCCCGCGGACGGCCCCAAGCGGCGGTTGGCGCCCGCGCGCTTTTTCGGAGTGTTCGCCGTGAGCGCGCTGCTCGTGCGTGTCTCGGCGGCGCCGGTCATCACCGCCGTATGGCTTAGTCCGGAGCTGCGAAACCAGATCCTCTGGTTCCCGACGTCCGGCGCGGGGACAACCGCGACCGACCAGAGCCGGCCGCGGGCCGGCTCGCGAAAACGGGCGTGAAGGCAGGCTGCCAGGGGAGTCGATTGCCTCCTCTGTTGCTTCGTAAGGATGTGATTGCGGCGGGACGGGGCGTCCCGCGCGGGTCCGGGGACCCGCCGTACGAGTGGGCGGATGCCTACGGGTTCACTGCTCGATCGGTGAGCAATGCCGACAACAGGGGGTGAAGCGTGGGCGCAAACGGATTGGACACGGTGACACCGCGCCACGTGAACCCCTCCTGGAGATCTTCCGACAGGAGCAAGCGGCACCCGGCCTCCGCCGACGCGGCCAGCACAACCGAGTCCCATATCGCCAGGCCATGGTCGCACGCCAGATCCGCCGCGCTCACCATCACGGCGGCGGACGTCTCGACCACAGCAAACGCGTCGCGCCAGCTCAGCACGGCTGCCCGCGCATGATCGGGGCGGCGCCTGGCCTTTCGGACGAGCACGTTGAACAGCTCGCCCAACGTCTGAACCGGCAGTGCGACAGCCCCTGGCGGCAATCGCCGAAGAAGCTCCAGAGCCTTGTCCCGCATGGCCGCTCCGTTGGTGCCCTCGGCGCAGGCCAGGACGTTCGTGTCCAGCGCGATCCTCATGAGACGTCGTCGTACAGGTCTTCACGCGTCCAGCGGCCGGCCTTCACAACTCGTTCCCGCCGAAGCCGGGCGAAGAGGGCGGAGCGCGCTCCCTCCGCGGCCCGATCATCCTCGGCAACCGGCGCGATCCTGGCCACGGGCTTGCCGTGACTCGTCACGACGACGCAGCGGCCCTTCTTTACGGTTCGCAGGAGTTCCGAGAACCGGCGATTGGCGTCCGCGGCCGAGACTGCTTTGTCCATACGGGTCTCCTCAATGTAGTGACATTCACTACTATACCGCTTCTGCATTGCCGCTACAGTTCGACGGACGCTTCCGTCAGGCGCGACTTCAGGGTTTCGAACTGGGGGCTTTGACCGGGGGTGTAGGTGCGGTGGGGCAGACCGGTTCGGGATTCGGCCCGCTGCGCGAGAGGACCGCGGTAGCCCTGTCGTCGCGCGCCCAGGGCTGACACGTAGTCCCTGGCTTCGGGATACACAACCGCGAACCTGAACGCCGGGACCAAGCCCGGCGGCAGCCAGGAATGGCTGACCCCACTTTCCGGGGATCGGTGCTATTCTGAGGCTGGCCGGAAGGCCGGGAAGATATCAAGATGAACAGGCATTCATTTTCTTTGTTGGCGGTGCTGGCGGCGGTGGTGTTGGTGCCGGCGCGGGCGCAGTATCTTTCGCCGGTGCAGCTCGACGACATGGTTTCTCGCGTGGCGTTGTATCCGGACCCGCTGCTGGCGCAGATCCTGACGGCTTCCACTTACTACGACCAGATTCCGGAGGCGGCGGCGTGGGCGTATCGTCACCGCCACCTGTACGGCGAGCAACTGGCGCGCGAGATCGAGGCCGATAACCTGCCCTGGGACCCGAGCGTGCTGGCGCTGCTGCCGTTCCCCTCGGTGCTGGAGATCATGGACCGCGATCTGACCTGGACGCGCGCCCTGGGCGACGCCGTGCTGGATTCGCGCGGAGAGGTGATGGACGCCATCCAACGCATGCGCCACCGCGCGCATCAGCACGGCTACTTGCGCGACTGTCCGCAATACCGGGTGGTGTATGGGGGGCCGATCATCGAGATCGTTCCCGTCGACGCGGGAATTCTCTACGTGCCGGTCTACGACCACCGGTGGGTCTATGGGCCGCCGCGTCCGGGGATCACCATCGGCATCAGTTTCGGACCGCGCATCATCATCGGCACGCACTTCCACGGCGTCGGCTGGCGCTCGCCGCGGTTCGACTGGCGGGCGCGCGCGGTGTTTATCGACGAGCACCGCTGGGACCGCGGCCGCGCCAACCGGACCGTCTACGTCCACACCTACCGGGAGCCGTTGCGGGGGCGTCCGCCCGGTCCGGCGATGGAACGCCGCGGACCGGCCGCGCCGCGAGCCGTCAGTCCGGCGCGCGTCGAACGGAATGCGCCCCAGCGCCGCGATGTCCGTGAAGCCCCGCCGAGCCGGCCGGAGCGGGTGGAGCGCAGCGTGCCCGAGCGGCGCGCAACTCCGGAAGCCCGGTCCAGCAATTCGGGCCGCAGCGAGCGGGAAGCATCGAAGACGCGCGAAGCGAGCGCCAGCGAGTCGAAGGGCGAGAGCCGCGGCGACCGCAAGGGCGCGGCGAGCCGTGAATCGCGGCAGGGGAAGCGCCAGTAGAACCGCTACTCGCGCACCATCATGGC
>CAYOTD010000447.1:0-4855 GCA_964406685.1 uncultured Solibacteraceae bacterium
CGCCGGATACTCGGCCGCCTACCTCCAGCACGAATCGGAATGGGGCGGCCGCGTCCAGCTCACCCTCGGCATCCGCTACAGCCGCGACACCATCGACTCGCAGCAGAGCGACCCACGCACCGGCGACATCCCGCTGAACTCGGTGGTGGAGGACTGGACCAAGAGCGCCGCCGCCTCGGTGCGCCTGGGAGGCGGGCTGTCGCTGGTGGGACAGGCCGCCGAGGGTTTCCGCGCGCCCAACGTGAACGACGTCACCATCATCGGTCTGACGGGAGCGCGGTTCGAGATTCCCAACGCGAACCTCCAGCCGGAATACGTGGTCAACTACGAAACCGGATTGCGCTGGACGCACCGCGGGCTGGCGGCGCAGGCGGCCGCGTTCCGCAGCGCCTATTCCAACCTGATCGATCGCGCCGAAGCCGTCTGGCTCGGGCTCGGCTGGCTGGATGTGAACGGCAACGGCATCCGCGAGAAGACCGAGCCGGGCATCTATCAGCGGGCCAACATCGGCCGGGCGCTGGTGCGGGGGATCGAGTTCGAAACCGAGGCCGAGTTGAGCCGGCACTGGAGCCTGCGCGCCAACGCAAGCTGGATCGAAGGACACGACCGGGTGGCGTGCACTCCGCTGAGCCGCATCCCGCCGGTGATGGGAGTGGCGGCGGTGCGCTGGACCCCGCGCGCCGGGCTGTGGGGGGAAGTCTACACCCTGCTTGCGGGCCGGCAGAACAGGCTGTCGCCGGGCGACAAGACCGATCATCGGATCCCGCCCGGCGGTACGCCCGGATTCGCCACCTGGAACATGCGCGGCGGCGTGAGACTGCCGGCCGGCGGCCGGCTGACCCTCGGCCTGGAGAACCTGGCGGACAAGCGCTACCGCTGGCACGGCTCCGGCATCGACGCGCCGGGCCGCAACCTGGTGGCGGGGGTGGAGTGGATCTTCTGATGCGCCGGTTCCACGCCCGCTTCGCGCCGTGCGTCTGGATCGCGCTGGCGGCCCTGGCGGGACCCTCCGCGCCGGTTCCCCTGGCGTTGCAGGCGCGGGTAGCGCTGGAGCGCGAATTGAAAGCCGTCTTTCTGGTCAACTTCGCGCGCTACGTCGAATGGCCGGCGGGTTCGCCGCAGGCCGATGAGCGCCAGCCGCTGCGCATCGCCATCCTGGGCCGGGACCCGTTTCAGCGGGCGATCGACCAGGCCGCGGCCGGGGTTACCGTGCGCGGCCGGACGATCGTGGTCGCGCGCATCCGCGACGCCTCCCAGGCCGCCGGCTACAACGTCATCTTCATCAGCGGGTCGGAGGCCGCGCGCGCCGCGGAGTACGTGCCGAAGTTGAATCGCGCCGGGGCGCTGACCGTGAGCGATTCCGAAGCGGTGGCCCGGCACGGGGTGGCCATCGCGCTGCTGCACGAGCAGGAGCGCGTGCGCTTCGCCGTGAATCTGGAGGCGGCGCGCCTCGCGCGCCTGACGATCGGCTCCGAACTGCTCCGGCTGGCACGTTCGGTGGAGGGGCAGCCATGATCCGCCTGGCGATCCGGAAGGCGTTTCGCGACGCCTCGATCCAGAGCAAGCTCACCGCCACCCATCTGCTCACCGCGGGACTGGCGCTGTGGCTGGTTGCCATGGCGTTGTTTGTCCACTCGGTTCTCGTCTCGCGGCGCGAGCTGGAATCCTCCGTCCGGACGCAGGCCAGCATCGTGGGCGCCAACTGCGCCCCGGCGTTGCTGTTCCGCGATCGGCGGGCCGCCCAGGAAACCCTCGACGGGCTGCGCGAGTCGGCCGGCATCTGCGGCGCGGCCGTGTATGGCGCCGACGGACGGAAGTTCGTCCAGTTCGAGCGGCACACCCACGTGGAAAACCCGTTGCCGGCCACGGCCCGGCCCGCGGGCCTTTACCGCGAGGGACAACACCTGCTGCTGGTACGTCCCATGGTGTCGCGCGGGGCGGCGGTGGGAACGATCCTGCTGCGGGCGGATCTGAGCGTGGTCCGGAGGCAGGCGTGGACCTATGCCGGCATCCTGGGCGCGGTCACGGCGCTGGCCATCGCCGCCGCCTTCGTTCTCTCCTCCCGGTTGCAGCGGCTGATCTCGGCGCCGATCCTGGACCTGGCCCGCATTGCCCGCTACGTGACCGAGCGGCAGGACTACCGGGCGCGCGCCACCAAGCGGGGCAACGACGAGGTGGGGGCGCTGACCGACTCGTTCAACAACATGCTGGAGCGCACCGCCAGCCACACCGACGAGCTCATGCGGTTGAATGCCGAACTGCTGGCCGCCCGCGACAAGGCCGAGGAAATGGCCCGCATGAAGAGCCAGTTTCTGGCCAACATGAGCCACGAGATCCGCACGCCGATGAACGGCATCCTGGGGATGACGGAGTTGGCGCTGGACACCGATCTGACCGATGAGCAGCGGGAGTACCTGCAAATCGCCAAGAACTCGGGCGAGTCGCTGTTGACCATCATCAACGACATTCTCGATTTCTCCCGCATCGAGGCGGGCAAGCTCCAGCTCGATCGTGTCGCCTTCCAGCCGCGCGCCACCCTGGCGGAATCGGTCCGCACCCTCGCCTACCGCGCCGAGCAGAAGGGCATCGGTCTCGTGCTTCACGCCGGCGATTCGGTTCCCCAGTGGGCCATGGGGGATCCGACCCGCTTGCGCCAGATCGTGCTGAACCTGGTGGCCAACGCGATCAAGTTCACCGAAACGGGCGAAGTCCGCGTGGAGGCCGAGGGCGAGCCGGCCCCCGGCGGCCGCCACCGGCTGCGCCTGGCCGTGACGGACACCGGCATCGGCATCTCCAGGCCGGATCAGGAGCGGATCTTCGACGCCTTCGTGCAGGCCGACGGCGGCACGACGCGCCGCTTCGGCGGAACCGGGCTCGGGCTGGCCATCACGTCCCAGTTGGTGCGCATGATGGGCGGCGAGATCCGGGTGGAGAGCGAGCCGGGAAAAGGCAGCCGGTTCGAGGCCACCGTGATCCTGGAGCCGGCCGCCAGGCCCGCCGCGGAACCGGCCGCCTCCGGCGAGGATCTGTTGGCCATGGCCCAACGGACCGCGCCCGAGCGCAGGCTGCGCATCCTGGTGGCCGAGGACAACCCGGTGAACCAGCGGCTGGCGGCGCGCATCCTCGAGAAGGCGGGGCACCGCGTCACCCTCGCCGCCGACGGCCGCGAGGCGCTCCGGCTGTGCGAGAGCGGAGGCTTCGACGTAGTCCTGATGGACTTGCAGATGCCGCTGATCAGCGGATGGCAGGCGACCGCGGCCATCCGCTCGCGGGAGAAACCCGGCGGCGGCCGCCTGCCGATCATCGCCCTGACCGCGCACGCCATGAAGGGCGACCGGGAGAAGTGCCTGGAAGCGGGCATGGACGGCTACGTCTCCAAGCCCGTGCGCGCGGCGGAACTGCTGGCGGCCATCGGACGGTTCACCACGACGCCTCCACCGGCGGAAGAGGGAGCGGCGCATTCCGCTCAACAAACCGCCGGGCCGGCCGATAAGTCCTAGATGCAAGTGGATTCGTCGTCGGTCGCCCTTGCCGCCGCCCACAGCGCCACGGTGTCCAGCCTGGTCGAAGAACGCCTGGTGCTGCGCGGCACGCCTTCCTTCGCCCACAGGTCCGCCGTTTCGGTAGCGCCACAGGATTCGGTCGAGGTCACCGATCCGGATGCGTTGCTGGTCGCCTGGCTCTATCGGCTGTTGACCGGCAAAGAGGCGCCGGGCTCGTTCTCGCTGCGGTCGGGCGCGGCCGGCGGGGCGGAAGCGGCGGAGAGTTTCGCCGGGTCCTCCTGGAGCGTCTCCTATTCCCGCCGCGAGGTCTACCACGAGGCCGAGAGCACGTCGTTCGCCGCCGAGGGAAGCGTGACGCTGGCTTCCGGAACCAAGATCGAATTCTCGCTATCTCTCAACATGAACCGGGAACTGACCGTGATCAACGGCGTCTCGGTTCGGGCCGGCAACATGAGCGATCCGCTCGTAATCAACTTCGACGGCGCCGGCGCGCGGCTGACCGGGGAGCGGCAGGCCTTCGACCTGAACTCGGACGGCGTGGACGAGATGATCGCCACCCTGGCGGCAGGCAGCGCCTGGCTGGCGCAGGACCGCAATGGGAACGGCACGGTGGACAACGGCGGCGAGCTGTTCGGCCCCGGCACCGGCAGCGGCTTCCGCGAGCTGGCGGCCCTCGACGCGGACCGCGACGGCTGGATCAGCGAGGAGGACCCTGGCTACAACCGGCTCGGCGTCTGGAACGGCGGCGGCTTCACTTCCCTGCGCGAGGCGGGCATCGGCGCTCTGCTGGCCGCGGCCGTTTCGACGCCGTTCACTCTCAAGGACGGCCTGGAGGAACTGGGCCGCGTGCGGCAGAGCGGCGTCTACCTGACCGAAAGAGGCACGCCCGGAGTGCTTCAGCAGGTCGACCTGGCGCTCTGAGCCGACAGCACTCCCACCGGCACGTGAATGGTGGGCAGGTGGCCGCCGTCGAATTCCTCCGCGCTTTCCAGCTCGCGCAGACGCGACTTCAGCGCTTCCAGGCGCAGGCGGCGCTCGTAGGCGCGCAACTGCTCTTCGATCGAATCCCGCTTCCGGCGCGACTCGACCAGGTCCTCGCGGTAGCGCTTCAGGAAGTAGCCGATAGTCTCGACGCGGATCTTGATCGACCCCGACGGCTTGTTCTCGTCGATGTCCTTGAAGCAGAAGTAGGGCGTGCCGGAATGCTCGACGATCTCTTCGACCACGGTGTAGATGGGAGCGTCGTGGCCGCACTTGAAGTTCGATAGTTCCAGCGCCACCAGGTTGGGATGGCGCGCCACGTACTTGGCCGCCCAGATCTTGCGCGAGGTGTTCTCGCTGTAGGAGTTCTT
>CAYOTD010000448.1:0-4848 GCA_964406685.1 uncultured Solibacteraceae bacterium
CCCGCGACAGCGGCGCGAAGGCGCCGAGAAACAGGCACAGACTCAGAAGACATCTCATACAACCTCCGGAAAGACGGACTCCTCCGGCTCACGCTCCGAGGGAATGTTGATCGAGCGCGGCATTCGTTTCAGGCCGATTCCAGCTCTTCTTCGATCAACTGCTTCTGGTAGAGGTCGGCGTAGTAGCCGCCCAGGGCGAGGAGCTCGTCGTGCCCGCCCTGCTCGAGGAGCGCGCCGTTTTCGAGCACGAAGATCCGGTCGGCGCCGCGGACGGTGGAGACGCGGTGGGAGATCAGGATCGTGGTACGGCCGGTGGTCACCCGCGCCAGCCCGGTCAGGATGCGTTCCTCGGTGAGCGTGTCGACGCTGGACAGGGCGTCGTCGAGGATGAGCACGCGGGGATTGCGAAGGATGGCGCGGGCGATGGCCGTGCGTTGCTTCTGGCCGCCGGACAGCGTGATGCCGCGCTCCCCCACCATCGTCTGGAAGCCGTCGGGGAACCCGGCGATGTCCGGACCCAGCCCGGCCAGTTCGGCGGCCCGGCGGATCTCGCCGTCGGAAGCGTCCTTGACGCCGAAGGCGATGTTCTCGGCCAGGGTGGCGCTGAACAGAAACGTCTCCTGGGGAACGAATCCGACCTGGCGGCGCAGCTCGGCCGGGTCCAGCTCGCGCAGGTCGACGCCGTCCAGCAGTACGGCCCCTTCGCTGGGGTCGATCAACCGCGGGATCAGTTCCACCAGCGAGGTCTTGCCGCTGCCGGTGTGTCCCACGATGGCCACCACGGCGCCGGCCGGGATCTGCAAATCGACGCCGTTGAGCACCCGCACGGCGCCGTAGCGCAGGTGGACGCCCCGGAACTCGACCTCGCCGCGTACCGGCGCAGCCAGCGCGCGCGGGTGGGCGGGCGCGGCGATGGAGGGCAGCTCCCGCATGATCTCGTTAATGCGCTTGAGCGACGCCGTTCCCCGCTGGATCAGGTTCACCACCCAGCCGAAGGCGATCATGGGCCAGATGAGCAGCCCCATGTAGGTGTTAAACATGAGAAACGTGCCCAGGGAGATCTTGCCCTGCAACAGCCGTATCCCCCCGCCCCACAGCACCACCAGGAAGGTCACCCCGATCAGGGACTGGAGCATGGGCATGAACATCCCGGAAGCCCGCGCCAGCTTGATGTTCTGGGCGATGAAGTCGCGGTTGAGGGTTTCGAACCGCTTCATCTCGGCCTCTTCCTGCACGTAGGCGCGGATCACGCGGGCCCCCGACAGGTTCTCCTGCACGCGGCTGGAGATGTCGGAGAACATCTTCTGGATGCGCTCGAAGCGGGCGTGGATGACGCGGCCGAACAGCAGCACGGCCACGCTGACCAGCGGCGCGGGGGACAGCGCCATCAGGGTGAGCGGCCAGTCCACGGTCAGCATGGCGGCGATGGCGAGCACGAACAACAGCGAGGTCTCGCTCCAGTACATGACGCCCGGTCCCAGCATCATGCGCACGGCGTTGAGGTCGTTGGTGGCGCGGGCCATGATGTCGCCGGTGCGGAAGCGGGAATAGAAGTCCCGCGACAGGCCGATGAGGCGGGTGAACAGGTCGTTGCGCAGGTCGTATTCGATGTCGCGGGAGATGCCGATCAGGATCACCCGCATCCAGTACTGGAACAGGCCCTTGACGGCGGTGAGGGCGACCAGGGCGAGGCTGAACCAGACCAGCCGCTCCAGCCGGAATCCCAGGGTCAGGGCATCGACGGCCTCCCGGATCAGCAGAGGCGTCAGGGCGGCGGCGGCGTCCTTGAGGGCCAGGGCGCCGAATCCGAGCGAGAACCCGGCGCGATACCGCCGGAAGTAGGGCCAGAGGGGATGCAGGATCTCGCGCATGGGTCAGAGTCCGATCCAGTCGGCGATGGTCTTGGTGACTTCATAGTAGACGGTCTTCCGCCCTTCACGCGTGCGCCACCATCCGCCGGGAGTGAAGACTTCGTCGCGCGACGCCACCACCGTGATGGCGAGGTCCGGCGCTACGCCGCGGAAGATCGCCCCGGCGCGGCGCGTGTGGTAGTCGCTGGTCACCAGCAACAGGCGCCGCACGCCCTGGCGCCGCAATTCGGGCAGGATGTTCCGGGCCTCGTCCCGCGTCGACAGGGAGCGCTGCGTGAGGGGGACAAAGGCCGGCTGCGGGTAACCGTGGCGAACCGCGAAGGCGATGGCCAGCTCGCTTTCCAGCACGCCGTAGTAGCCCGGTCCGCCGCTGACAAAGACCCGGGGCGCGTAACCCTGCCGCACCAGTTCTCCGCCTTTCAGCACCCGGTGGCCGTAGCTGTCGCCGCCCAGGACCAGGACCGCGTCGGCGGGAACCGGCGCTTCGGCCCGCACCAGGAAATCACCCAGGGCGGCCAGCCAGAGCGGATGGACAGCCGCAACAACAACCGCGACAGCCAGAACCGCCAGCCACAGGATGCGGCGCCGATTCATCCGCGCCAGGTGCTACTTCTCGTCCGGGGACTCTTTGCGGTCCAGCCGGCCGACGGTCTTCAGCCGCAGGTAAAGCCGCTCGATCTCGGCCTCGTCTTCCGGGCGCAGGAGCGGATAACGCGGCGTATCGGCAGCCTGGCGGGTGTCCCCGCGCGGAGGGACATCGCCCCAGAAGCGCCGGTGCGGGACGCCGTCCAGCAGCGCTTCGCGCGCGCCGCGGCGCAACTGCCGCAGGAGGCTGTTGGCGGAATCGAGGTCCCCCGGGTAAACCAGGGTCACGCGCGCGGCATCGGCCAGAGTCAGGTGGACGATCAGGGGCGAAACCCACCCGGTGCGGTCCACGCGCCGGATCTGGGACCACGGGATCGCCCGCCGGCCCACCGTCAGCGCCGCATCGTCCAGCGCGATCACGGGGCGGGAAGCGAGGAAGAACAGGGCAGTGGCGGAGAGGAGGAACAACGCGGCGGCGATCGAGGCGGGCAGCCAGCGCATGGCGAACCAGCCGCAGATCACGGTCAAGCCCAAGGCGATGCACCCGGCCGGGAAGTAGTGCCTCGAAGGCGAGTACCGCGTCATAGGGCCTCCTACTTCTCTAGCCTAATCCCGGAGCCGGGTCGCGTCAATCAGACGAAATACCCCGCGCAGTCAGGTCTCCCACCGGCGATTGCCGGAGAGTTATGCTGACTGACGGCACCAGATCTATAAAGGGATGATTGAATCTGAAACCGCGCCTGGAGCGCCGGAGCCGAATCCATGAAACCAGTGCTGAGCTTCAACGTCGTGCCGTCGCTGCCCGAGCCTTTGAAACGGTTGCGCGATCTGGCCTACAACCTGCGGTGGGCCTGGAGTCACGACACCATCGAACTGTTCCGCCGCCTGGACCGCGAGTTGTGGGAGGCGACCAACCACAACCCGGTTCTGATGCTGGGGATGATCGACCAGGAGACCCTGGCCCGGGTCGCCGAAGACGACGCCTTCCTGGCGCACCTGGATCGCGTCGACCGCAGCCTGACCGGCTACCTGGCCGGCGAGCCGAACTGGTTCCGCCGCAACTATGGGAAAGGCGACCCGCCGCTGGTGGCCTACTTTTCGGCCGAGTTCGGTGTCACCGAAAGCCTGTCGATCTTTGCGGGCGGTCTGGGCGTGCTGGCCGGCGACCACCTGAAATCCGCCAGCGACCTGGGCGTACCGCTGGTGGGCGTCGGGCTGCTCTATCAGCAGGGGTATTTCAAGCAGTACCTGAACGCGGCCGGCTGGCAGCAGGAAAAGTACGAGGACAATGATTTCCAGAACCTGCCGGTGCAACTCGAGCGGCGGCCCGACGGTCTGCCCCTGACGGTGCGGATGAACTATCCCGACAGCGCCGTACAGGCGCGCGTCTGGCGCGCGGTGGTGGGCCGCATCACACTGTACCTGCTGGACACCAATATCCCGGAGAACGCGCGCTCCCAAGACCGCGACATCACCGACCAGCTCTACGGCGGCGACAACGAGATGCGGATGAAGCAGGAGCTTCTGCTGGGCATCGGAGGCTATCGCGCGTTGCACGCCCTGGGGCTGGAGCCGACGGTGTGCCACATGAACGAAGGCCATTCGGCGTTTCTCTCCCTCGAGCGCATCCGGCGGCTGATGGAGACCCGGCAGTTGTCCTTTGAAGCGGCGCGGGAGCTGGCCTCGGCCGGACTGGTGTTCACCACGCACACGCCGGTGGGCGCCGGCCACGATTACTTCTCCCAGGGTCTGATCGCGCACTACTTCGGGAACTACGCGCGCTCGCTCGGGCTCTCCATCGACCAGTTCATGGGCTTGGGCCGTCAGAACCCGGACGACGCCAGCGAGGCGTTCTGCATGACCGTGCTGGCGCTGCGGATGACCGCGTTTTCCAACGGCGTCAGCAAGCTGCACGGAGTGGTGAGCCGGCAGATGTGGCAGAACATCTGGCCCGGTGTGCCGCTGGACGAGATCCCCATCGGCGACGTCACCAACGGCGTCCACTTCCTGTCCTGGATCTCCAACGAGATGGTGCAGCTCTATGACCGCTACCTGGGCCCCCAGTGGCGGCAAGAGCCCGGCGCGGGGGAGCTATGGGACCGCGTTCATTCCATCCCCGCCGAAGAACTCTGGCGGACGCACGAGCGGCGGCGCGAACGCCTGGTCGCCTATGCGCGCCGCAAGCTGCGCCAGCAGTTGATCCGGCGCGGGGCGCCGCAATCCGAGATCGACGCCGCCGAAGAGGTGCTGAACCCCGAGGCGCTGACCATCGGTTTTGCGCGCCGCTTCGCCACTTACAAGCGCGCCACGCTGCTGCTATCCGACGAGAAGCGGCTGGCGCGCATCCTGAACCACCCGGAACGCAAGGTCCAGATCATCTATGCCGGCAAAG
>CAYOTD010000449.1:0-4831 GCA_964406685.1 uncultured Solibacteraceae bacterium
ACATGACCACCCGCCTTCCCGCTGTGCGGCGCCTGCGCGAACTCGCCCCCGTCGGCCGGCTGTGGAGCGGACCCTCGGTGGCGCGCGGGGCGGGGTTGAGCTCGGACGAGGTCAACAACATCGAGATCTACAAGCTGGCCCACGAGGCCACCGTCCACATCAGCAGCACCGTCTACCGGCAGAACTGGTTCATGCAGATCGTCCCCGCCACCGGCACCGGCTCGGGCTTCCTCATCAGCGCCGACGGCCGCATTCTGACCAATAACCACGTGGTCAGCGGCCAGGCCCCCGAGGTGCAGGTCACCCTCGCCGACAAGGACAAGAGCCGCTACCGCGCCGAGATCCTGGTGCGCGATCCGGCCAACGACCTCGCCCTGCTTCGCATCAAGCCGAAGAACAAGCTCCCCTTTCTGCGCCTGGGCGATTCCGAATCGATCCAGGTGGGCCAGAAAGTGCTCGCCATCGGCAACCCCTTCGGCCTGGAAGGAACCCTTACCACCGGCATCATCAGCTCGCAGGGCCGCACCATCGTCGACGAGCAGGGCCGCGAGTTGGAAGGCATGCTGCAAACCGACGCCGCCATCAATCCCGGCAATTCCGGCGGGCCTCTGCTGGATTCGCAGGGCAACGTCATCGGCATCAACACCGCCATCCTGGGACCGGGCGGCAGCATCGGCATCGGCTTCGCCATGCCGGTGAACAAGGCCAAGGCGATGCTCGACGACCTCTCCGCCGGCCGCCGCTACCAGCGCCCGATGCTGGGAGTCAGCGTGGTCCACGTGGCCGGCGATCTGGCCGAAGCCCTGGAACTCCCCGCCGAAGGCGGACTGCTGATCCAGAACGTCAACCCCGGCAGCGCCGCCGAATCCGCCGGCCTGCGCGGGCCCCGCCGCCGCGTCCTGATCGGCCTGGACGACATCGGCATCGGCGGCGACCTGATCATGGCCATCGACGGCCGCCCCATCGACCGCTACGACGCCCTGGCCCGCGCCCTGAACCGCAAGCGCGCCGGCGACACGATCGAACTGCTCATCTTCCGCGGCGGCCGCACCATGAAACTGAAGGTAACCCTGGGCGCCGCCGCCGACTAGAGACTATGGAAAACTTCATCTACCAGAACCCCGTGAAGATCCTGTTCGGGCGCGGGCAGATCGCCGCCATCGGCGCCGAGATCCCGCCCCAGGCGAAGATCCTGCTCACCTTCGGCGGAGGAAGCATCAAGGCCAACGGCGTCCATGCCCAGGTGATGGCCGCCCTCGCCGGCCGGACCGTCTTCGAGTTCGGCGGCATCGAGCCCAACCCCCGCTACGAGACCCTGATGCGCGCGGTCGAGCTCGTCCGCCGCGAGAACATCGGTTTCCTGCTCGCCGCCGGCGGAGGGTCGGTCCTCGACGGCACCAAGTTCATCGCCGCCGCCGCTCCCTTCGAAGGCGAACCGTGGGATATCTTGTCCAAGCAAGCCCCCATCTGCCGCGCCGTTCCCTTAGGCGCCGTTCTGACGCTGCCGGCCACCGGCTCGGAGATGAACACCAACGCCGTCATCTCCCGCCGCCAGACTAACGAGAAACTGGCCTTCTCCAGCCCCACGGTCTACCCGAAGTTCTCCGTGCTGGACCCGGAGACGACCTTTTCGCTGCCCCCCCGGCAGATCGCCAACGGCGTGGTCGACGCCTTCGTCCACGTGATGGAGCAGTACCTCACCTATCCCGCCCAGGCGCCCTTGCAGGACCGCCAGGCCGAGGCGATTCTGCTCACTCTCATCGAGGAAGGCCCTAAAACCCTCGCCCATCCTTCCGATTACGACGCACGCGCCAACCTGATGTGGTGTGCCACCATAGCCCTGAACGGGCTGATCGCGGTGGGCCTCCCGCAGGACTGGGCCACCCACATGATCGGCCACGAGATCACCGCCCTTCACGGACTGGACCACGCGCAGACCCTCGCCGTCGTCCTCCCCGCCATGATGCTGGTGCAACGCGGCCCCAAGCGCGAGAAACTGCTTCAGTACGCCGATCGCGTCTGGGGCATCCGCGAGGGCGGCGAGCAGGAGCGGATCGACTCGGCCGTCGCCCGCACCCGCCAGTTCTTCGAAAGCCTCGGCGTGCCCACGCGCCTGTCCGCCCACGGCATCGACCCTGCCTCCGTCGCGGTTGTGGCGGACCGGTTGGAGAAGCGAGGCGCCACCGCATTGGGCGAACGTAGAGATGTTACCCCTGCAAAAGTGCGCCAGGTTCTGGCGCTGTGCGCATGACCGCGGGAGGCATATGACCCATGTGGTGATTTTCCACACCCAGATCAGCCGCGGCCCAGCCGGAAGTCGCTGAAAACGAGTGGTCCCGCTTTGGCATCCCAAGTGCCAACTAACAGCCAACAATAAGTCATCATTGACTTACATGCATCCCACGCGACGTGTCCCAGCACGTCGCTAGCCCCTCTGAGCAAAGCCCCGCGGGTGACCGCGGGGCTTTTCTCTTTCCGGCCCGTCTTGCGCAACATTCCCCATGGTTCGCCATATGCCTCACCGATTTCCACCCACTTTCGGACTACATCGTCTGCAAACGGTTAATACGCGGTGAATCCGGAATGGCACGCCATGTGCAGATACACAGGTAACTATAAGTCATCATTGACTTACGCATCCCACGCGACGTGTCCCAGCACGTCGCTAGCCCCTCTGAGCGAAGCCCCCGGGTCCCACCCGGGGGCTTTCATTTTGGCGCCGCACCAAGCCTGTGAGAGCGATTGCAGCGCCCTCCCACCGTCCCCTGAAGTTCGCGGCTTCAAAACACCGCGCTTCGGTGTATACTCGGGTCAAACCTGGGAATACCCCTGGAATTGCTTGGTACATCACACGAAGAGGGAAAAATGGCAGAAAAGCGCAAACGTCCGTCTAGACCATCGGATGCCGCCGCCCCGGCCGGGGCCGGCGAGTTCCGCTCCAGCGGCAATGTCCGCACGGGCTTGATCGAACGCCCCAGCTTCGGCATCAAGGCCATTCATTACGCCGTCGTCGATGGCATGGCCGTCTTCGAAGGCGACATCATCCTGGGCACGGAGGAACAGGTCGCCGCCCAAACCCAGAACCTGAAGGCGGTCAAATCGGGAGAACTGGCCCGCGGAATCGTGATCACCGGAGCGCAGTACCGCTGGCCGAACTGCGTCATCCCCTACACCATCGACTCGGGCCTGCCCAACCAGAGCCGGGTCACCGACGCCATCGCCCACTGGGAAGCGAATACCCGCGTCCGGTTCGTGCTACGCACCGCCGCCAACGCCGCCTCCTACCCGGATTACGTCACCTTCCGCGCCGGCACAGGCGGCTGCTCCTCGTGGGTGGGCCGGCAGGGAGGCCAGCAGTTCATCAATCTCGGCTCCGGCTGCTCCACCGGCAACGCCATCCATGAGATCGGCCACACCGTTGGCCTCTGGCACGAGCAGAGCCGTGAAGACCGCGACTCCTTCGTCACCATCCATTGGGACAAGATCCTGGCCGGCTACGAGCACAACTTCAACCAGCACATCACCGACGGCGACGATGTCGGAGCCTACGACTACGGCTCGATCATGCACTATCCCCGCGACGCCTTCTCCATCGACGGCAGCGACACCATCACGCCGCTGGATCCCGCCGCCACCATCGGCCAGCGCGTGGCCCTCAGCGCCGGCGACATCGCGGCCGCCAACTCCCTGTGCCCCAAGCCGCTCAAGGAGGCCCCGATCGACACCCTGAAGGAGATCGTCAAGGACATCCGCCTCGACACCCGCAAAGAGCAGATCTTCGACACCCGCAAGGAGCTCGCCGCCGACACCCTCAAGGAGATGATCAAAGACCGGATCAAGGAGGTGGCCAAGGACGCCATCAAGGACGTCGCCTACGACCCCGGCACACTGAAGGGCGCCTCCGATGTGATCAATCCCGGCAGCCTCCTCGGCCAGATCACCCAGCCCGGACTCGGCCCGCTGACCTTCCCCGGCGCGCTGCCCTTCGCCGTCGCCACCGCGCACCAGGCGCCCGCCGCGGCCGCCGCTCCCGGCCAGGCGGCTCCCGCGGCCGCCGACACCGTGGCGCAGTTGGACGCTCAACTGCAATTGATCGCCGAAGCGCTCGCCCAGGCCGAAGCCACCCGCGAGACGCTCCAGCAGCAGTACAACCAGACCGCGGCGCTCCTCAAACAGGCGATCGAGGATTGCGAGAAGGCCTCCGGAGCGTAAACGGCCCCCGTGATCCTCGTCATCTCTCATCCTCAGGATCCGCACGCCATGCGGGTGGTGGAGCTTCTGCGCGCCGGCGGCAAGCCCGTTCTGCTGCTCAACCTCGCCGACCTGCCCCAGCGCGCCCGCCTCACCATGGAGTACCGCGACGGCCGCCTGGGCCGGCTGGTGTACGAGGTGGACGGCGACGGCGGCGCCGACCTGTCCCGGGTCCGCTCGGTCTGGTGGCGCCGCCCGCAGGCGCCGGAACTGGACGGCGTCACCGACCAGAACGTTTACGCCTTCACCCACAACGAGTGGCAGGAGGCCACCAACGGCCTCTGGCAATTGATCGACGCGCCCTGGATGAACCCGCCGGTCAACGACGAGGTGGCGGCCCGCAAGGCCCTCCAGCTCAAAGTGGCTGGCGGGCTCGGCCTGCGGATCCCTCAAACCCTCATCACCTCGGACCCCGGCGAGGCGCGCGCCTTCATCGCCCGCCACGGGCTCGGCCGGACCATCTTCAAAACCTTCTCCTGCACCCACGCCATCTGGCGCGAGACCCGCCTCGTCGGCCGGGAGGAGTTGGACAAGCTCGATCACCTGCGCCTGGCGCCGGTGATCTTCCAGGAGTACATCG
>CAYOTD010000450.1:0-4820 GCA_964406685.1 uncultured Solibacteraceae bacterium
CGCGCCGGCGAAGTGGTCATGATCGACCTGACTCCGCGGGCGCTGCTGCACCGGCTGGAGCGGGGCGTCGTCTACGGCCACGAGAAGGCCGAAGGCGCTCTACAGAACTTCTTTCGAGAGTCGACCCTGGTCGCCCTGCGCGAACTGGCTCTCCGCCAGACGGCGCACGAGGTGGAGCAGCGGATCGAGGGCGATCCGGCCGGAGGCGGCGCCGCCGGGCGGGAGGAGCCGAGGCAGAGAATCGTGGCCCTGGTGACGGCCGAGCCGGAGGCGGCTATGCTGATCCGCCGCGCCCGGCGGGTCAGCGATTTCCTGGAGGTCGAGTGCTTCGCCGTCGCGGTGGGAGACGTGGACGCGCTGCCGCCGGAGAAACGAGAGGCCGTGGCGCGCCACCTGAATTTCGCGCGCAACCTGCACATCGAAACCCGGATTCTGGAAGGACAGGATGTGGCCGGAACGCTGGTCGATTTCGCGCGCCGTAACCAGGTGACGCAGATCTTCCTGGCCCGTCCGCGCGGGCGGCGCTGGGTACCTCTGCCCGCGCGGGACCTGGTTCAGCGGGTGGTCGCCCTGGCCAAGGACATGCAGATTGTGGTCGTCTCCGAGCGCGAGCGCGCCGGAGAGCCGCCTGACTGACCTGCCAGCCAGTGTTCAGTTCCCCTCTGTCTCGCTGTTCGAGAGCCAGACGATCATCTCCGCCGCCCCGCGGTTGGCCCAGGCGTAGTAGGGGATCGCCGTCATCCACACCGGCTTCTTCCGGACTTCACCGCCGTCGCCGCGTGTCACGGTGTGGGCCTTTCCCTCAATCACCGTCACGCCCTTCAGTAACTCAGGGCGGAACTTCGCAGTAAGCAGTTCCTTGTCGGATAACACGAGACTGCGCACCGCGACACCGGAGTTATCGGCGGCCTCCACAGCGTACACCAGGGGGCCGCGCTGGAGCGCGACGCGGCCGCGGTCGGCGGCGACTTGCGGGTTGGCCACCACGCGCCGCACCGGCATGGGGAGGCTGATCTCGATCCGGTCGCCGGTCTTCCAGGCGCGGCGCAGGCTCACGTAGCCTTTGTCGAGCTTCATGGGTGCGGCCTTGCCGTTGACCCGCACCACGGCCGGCGGCGCGAGCCGGTCGGCGAAGCGGTACAGATCGGTCGGCACCGGCTCGTTGCGCGCCCAGCCGGGGATGCGCACATGAATGGTCAGAGGCCCGGGCTGGTCCGGTGTGACGGTCATCCGGACCTCGCCCTCCCAGGGGTAGCGGGTCCGCTGCATCAGTTTCACGGCGCGGCCGTTGTCGAGCTTGACTTCGGCCTCCCCCGCCGCGTAGAGATTCACCCAGATGGCGTCGCCGCGCTGCGCGTAGACGTAGCCCGGCACGGAGGCCAGGAAGCGCGTGATGTTGCCCGGGCAGCAAGCACACCCGAACCATGGGCTGCGCTCGTACTTCCCATCGGATTCCAATGGGTTGGGGTAGAAGAACGTCCGGCCGTCGAGCGAGACGCCCGAGATCAGGCCGTTGTAGAGCGTGCGCTCCATCACGTCGATGTAGCGGGCGTCGGCGTGCAGCAGGAACAGGCGGTGGTTCCAGTAGTTGTTGCCGATGGCCGCGCAGGTTTCGTTGTAGGCGGTCGCGTTGGGCAGTTCGTAGTCGGCGCCGAATGCCTCGCCGCGCTTGAGTGCGCCGATGCCGCCGGTGATGCACAGCTTGCGTCCGGCGACGTTCTCCCAGATCCGGTCGATGGCCGTCACGTAGGCCACCTCGCCGGTGAGAGCGGCGACGTCGGCCATGCCCGAGTACATGTAGGTCGCGCGCACGGCGTGGCCGACGGCCTCCCTCTGCTCAGTTACTTTCCGGTGGGACTGGTTGTAAGTGCGCCCTCCGCCGCGCCGGCCGTCGGGGCCGCGCGCGTCGAGCAGGAACTTCGCCAGGTTCAGGTAGCGCGCCTCGCCGGTGACGCGATAGAGGCGGGCCAGCCCCATTTCAGTGATCTGGTGGCCGGGCCAGATGGAGCGCTTGCCGGGCCCGAAGGTACGGTCCAACAGATCGGCGGTGCGGAGCGCGACATCCAGCAGGGGCCGCTTGCCCGTGGCCTGGAAGTGCGCCGCCGCGGCTTCATAGAGATGACCCAGGTTGTACAACTCGTGGCTGTCTTCCGCCTCCAGTTCCCAGCGCTGGCTCCCCGCCCACTTGTGCGGGTTCCTGGGATCGATGGTGCGCGTGGTGTAGAGATAGCCGTCCGGCTCCTGCGCGGCCGCGATCTTCGCGATCAAGTCGTCGAGGTATCCTTCCAGCGCCGGGTCGGGATGCACGCTCAGGGTGTAGGCCGCGCCTTCGAGCACCTTGTACACGTCCGTGTCGTCGAAAGGGAATCCCGGAGGCTTGCGGTCGGCGAGCGGCTCTCCCCGCAGCGCTTTCGCCGCGCGGACGAACAGATCCACGCGGCCTGTCTCCTCGTCTTTCCGGAACGCGAAGGGAATCGTGACCGCGCGGTTGGTTTCGATGCGCGGCGCCCAGAACACATCGTTCAGGCGAACGCTGGTGAACGGCACCGGCTTCACCGGGTAGTCACGCGGTGGGGAGGCGGCGCTCGCGGCCATGACAACCAGGGCGAATGCGGCCGGTCTCGGGTTAAGCATTGGAGCACCTCTCTGTTGGCGCCTACCGGGGGCGCGTTGGCGCCGCCTGCATGGCCTGGCGGCGGTAGTAGGGTGTCCAGACCTGCATGGCGGCCGGGCCGCGGTTCTGGAATCCGAAATAGGGGATCAGGACCAGGTCCACGGGGCGGCCGGGGCGCAAATCGGCGCGGTCGAGCGATTGATAGAGGGGCAGTTCGCCGAACGGCCGCGCCGGCCCGGCTCCGCGGTGCTTGAGCACGACCACGCCGCCCAACAGGTCGGTGCGAAACTCGGGCGTGAAGTCCTTGGCGGCGCCGCCCACGATCACGAAGGAGGATTCGAGCACCGGTGTTGAATCCTTCTGATCCGGCTGCTCCAGGCAGTAGACCAGCGGCCCGCGCGTCACCGCCGCGCGGCCCTGGTTCTCCAGCACGCGCGGGTGCGAGACCACCAACCGCGGCGACATGTCGAAGACGATGTGGATGATGTCACCCGGCTTCCAGCGCCGCCGCAGCGGCAGGTACTCGCCCGGCTTGGGCTGCGAGGCGAAGGGCGTGTCGCTGACCATGATCTCGGTCTTCTCCGACCACGACGGGATGCGCAGGAAGATCGTGAATTCGGCCGTGTGCACCGGGTTGACGCCGATGTCCACGACGCCTTCCCACGGGTAGCGGGTCATCACCTTCAGCTTCAGCGGCGTGGCGTCGTCCAGTCTCCAGTCGAGCTCGTTGTTGTCGTACAGGTGCACGTACAGACCGCCCGGTCCTGTCGAGTAGAAGTAGCCGGGGAGCATGGCGAAGGTACGCTCCAGGTTGGGCGGGCAGCAGGTGGTGGTGTACCACGGGTTGCGGATCTTCTCTTCGGCGCTCCCTGAAAGCTCCAGCGGGTTGCGGTAGCAGTAGAGCGTGCCGTCGATCGACATCCCCGAGTTCACCGAGTTGTACAACGCCCGCTCGAACACGTCGGTGAATCGCGCCTCGCCGGTGGCGGCCAGCATGCGCCAGTTGAACATCATGTTGGCGATGGCCGCGCAGCTTTCGGTGTAAGCCTTGCCGTTGGGCAACTCATAGGGATCGCCGAAGGCCTCGCCCGCCGCGCGCGACCCGATGCCGCCTGTGATGTACATCTTGCGGTTCACCATGTCGGCCCAGAGCACTTCCAGTGTCTTGAGATAGGACGGGTCGCCGGTTTCCAGATAGTAGTCGGCCGCGCCCGAGCAGGCGTACCCGGCGCGCACCGCGTGGCCTTCGATGATCTTGCGGCCGGTGAACGGCCTGCCGCTGAACATGTAGCCGAGTTGTTGCGGTGTCAACCCCAGCCGTTCGCCGTCGCCGTGCAGGATGTAGCCCGCCAGGTTCAGGTAGTCGCGGTTCCCCGTGGTGCGATAGAGCTCGACCAGCGCCAGTTCGATCTCCGGGTGGCCGGCCAGCAGCGGGCGCTTGGCGGGGCCGAAGTCCCTCAGCAGGTAGTCGGCGAACTTCGTTCCTCCTTCCAGCAGCTTGCGGTCGCCGGTGGCGCGGTAGTAAGCGATGGCGGCCTGGAGCAGGTGCCCGAGGCAGTACAGCTCGTGCCCGCGGTGCATCTCGGTGAAGCGTTTGGCCTTGAGATCCCCCTGGTAGTAGGTGTTTAGATACCCGGACGGCTCCTGCGCGGCCAGGATCTCTCCCGTCAGCCGGTCGAAGGTGGCCTTCAACTCCTGCCGGTCCTCGCTCTGGAGGACGTAGGCCACGGCTTCCATCCACTTATAAAGGTCGGAGTCGGTGTAGAGTGGCCCCTGCCGCTCGGCTTTCTTGGTGCCGGACAGCCGCCGGAAGTTGTCCGCCACGCCATGCTCTTCCAGCAACCGGAGCATGGTGGGAATGCTCTTTTCGACGTTGGTCTTGCGGCGCGCCGACCAGAACCCCTCGGTGATGCGCACCGCCGAGACCGGCACGTTGCGCAGCTTCGCGCGGGGCGAGTTCGTCAGTTCCAGGATCACCTTTTCCGGCGGCGCGGCCGGAAGCAGCAGGCTCGCGGCCAGACAAACCAACAGCTTCGCATTCATAGGTCTTCAGAAAGATTACCTCTTTTCGCCATTCAGAAAACGACGGCCGCAATCCTCCTTAGATCCGCTCCGGAACCTGCTAAAATGAAGGATTCCAATGACAACGGCCGCGCGGCCAGACATCTGTACCGCTTGAGCCGCGGCCGTGAGGAGCACGTTTGTC
>CAYOTD010000451.1:0-4808 GCA_964406685.1 uncultured Solibacteraceae bacterium
GGTACCGTTGCCGACGCCGATGGCATACTTGGTGCCGTGATACTCGGCCAGTTCCTTCTCGACCTTCTTGAGCATCGGCCCCATGACGTACTGGCCGCTCTCGAGCACTTCCTTGATGTTCGCGTCAATCTCCGCCTTGGCGTTGTTGTACTGGCGGACATGACCGTAGAATGACACCTGCATTAATAAGGGTCTCCTTTCGCTGAAGCTAGCCAGTATAGCAGTTTGGCGGAGGGGACGCGGGGCCGTGGGCCGCAGGCGGCGCTTTCGACCGGCAAACCGCGGCCCAGAACGCAGTTTCGACGCCGGATGCACACTTCTTCTTTTCGCTGAAACCGTTTATTTCCAACAACATCGCCGGGTTCGTTTGGAACCCCGCGCCGATGCGGGTTCACTCTCTGGAGAACGGCCACGCGCAAGGGTTCAGCGTGCGCACAGCCGGATGGTCGAGATAGCGCCAGGTCTCGCAAATGGCCTCCGATCACACTATAGACCCAGGAACGGCGGCGTCAGGAGTATCTTATTGATAACTGGTTGATATGCGGCTGTGACTCGGTTCCGGGCAGACCCGCTATCCGGCTGGAAGGCGGCGGTCTCCCTCGGTGGCGTCTGGGTTGGCCCGGATTCCCTCGACGCCGCGCCGGTCCCGATACAGCCGCGCGGTGACGTTGATCCCAGGCTGGGCGGCTGCCGCCGGCGACAAGTGCTGGGAATCCGTTACCGGTCCGCGTGGTTCTGGAAAAGCTGTCGGGCGATCTTGCGTGACAGGGCCATTGTCTTTGGCGAAGATCTCGACGGCGGCCGTCTCAGGCCGTAGCTTCGCCAGGAGGTCTGTCCCTCAAGCCCCAACAGATCGACGGCGATGGTGATGCCGCTGCTTAGAGTGTGCAGGCCTATGGCATCGCCTTGGGCTTTGCTGGGCGCCATTTTCCAGCCGACCCACGTGGTTGCACAATGATCGGGATGGTAGCTCAGGCCGCCGTCCGCCTTCCGGTGCCGTTGAAGAACGTGCGCGATGTTGTAGGCGGCCAGTTTCTCGATCTCCGCCCGGCGGTAGCCGCTGGTCAATTCCCCAGCCTGCGCGACCACAAGCAGATTGTCCAGCTCGTCACAACCTCCCAGCGTCTCGTAGTAGCCGGGATCAAGCAGCATCTTGTCGAGTACGCTATCGACGATCTTGCGGGCATGAGGCACGGGCAGATCCATTTGCTCCCGCAGGAAGAAGAAGAGTTTGAACACGCCGTTGATGCGATTCTGCATGGACACCGTTGGCGGCCCCCAGAGCCCGGTCGCCGGGTCCTGACCGGCGTAGATGAACTTCAGAGACTCCACCAAAGGCTGGCTGGAGATGCGTCCTTCCTGGTGCCAGATGAGCAGCCAGTTCATCATCTTTCCCGCCCAGCTTCCCGCATGCCACGGATTGGTGTCCCACGGCAGCGCCTTGATCCAGGCCACAGCCGTCTTCTCGGCATTCCCTGGTTGCGGCCACTCCGGCGGCGGCGCGCTGGGCGGGATGCCGGACGGCGGGGCCCCGTATTCCTGAAGGATCTCCCGCGCGTAGCGGTTCAACACTTCCTGTTGACCATCGGTCATCTTCCCGCCGGGCTTCACCAACAGCGGATCGCGGAACATCCCGTCTCCCGCGTGGAGCGATTGAACCCAGGCGATGCCAGCCTTCCGGTCCTCGCCGGTAATCACTTCGTCGAACACACCGGCGTCGCGAAGCCCTCTCAGCACGTAACGCGTGCTGCCGAGGTCGGCGCCGCGCCATGCATCCACGGCCCAGCGAAAGCGGCCCGGCGTGCCATCCGCCGGCCGGACCGCCCGCGCCCAGCGCTTGAATTCAACGCTGGCGGCGCGGAGCTCCCGAATCGCCTGCCGCAGGAGAGCTTCGCGCGCCTGGGTATAGATCGGGTGGCGTCGTGCAGAGGAATCGTCCGCCGGGCGGGGGTTGGCGTTGCGCGGCGCCGGGGCCGCGCTCGCGACCAGAGCGAGAGATCCGACGCACACGAGTATCCTCTTCAATGAAGTCATACACACGTCTCCTTGGGTAGAGTCTTTCTCGACGAAGCGGTCACGAACGCAGGATGCTCGAAGCAGCCTGTATGTAGAAGATGGTTCCCACGTCGCGAATGTGGTACGGAGAACGGTCGGTTCCGTCCGGCGGTTGAACTTTCTCGAGGATCGCGCCCGCCAGGTTCGTATCCTGCACCTCGCGGAACTGCATCTTCATGCAGTGAGTGAGAGCTTTCCGGATGGCCGCCAGCCAGCGGCTCTCGCCGGTTTCCTTCCACAGCTCGTGCCACAGCAGCGCCGCGCAGGCGATGCCGCTGGTGGCGTGCCCGAACGAGTCGGTCCTGAAATCCCGGAACGTTCCGCGGAACAACCCGCCGTCGGCGCGCATGGCGTTGAGGTACCACTCACCGGCCCGCACCGCACAGCCCAGGTACTTGCGATCGCGGCTCTCGCGATAGGCGTCCAGCATCGGGAATCCCCACCAGAAAGCCTGGCGCGGGTGGATGTTTCCGTTCTTGGGATTACACGGAGGATAGTTGATCCAGTTGCCCGCCGGTTCCTCGTCCTTCAACAGGCGGTCCGCGACCGTGTAGAAGATCTCGCGGTACCGCGGGTTCTTCGTGCGCCGCCACGCCTTCAAGAAGATGGCGTTCTCCATCAACGGCCGGCCCGGTTTGTCGCCGCCCCATGGCGGAGGCACGAACCTGCGCGATTGCACGTCGTAGGCGTCGCGGAACAACCCATCTCCCAGCCAGGCCTTCCGCGCAACCCAGGCGACGGCGGCAAGCGCCCACGCCGCGTACCGGCCGTCGCCGGTAGCGTCGGACAACACGAACAGCCCATCCAGGCACTCGAGCACCGCCGAGGTGTTGACTTCGCCGCCTTTGTCCTCGAACCCGAAGATGAGCCCGTAGTCGGGATCGTCCTTGCTCGAAACCCGCTCGGCGCCGATGAACCCGGCCGAGAACTTCGCCGCCCCGATCAAGCTCTCGTCGTGGAGAGCCTGGCTGGCCCAGACCAACGCTTTGATGGCCTGCCCGGTGTGCCAGATGGGGCAGAAGAAGCTCCACTGTCTGCGCGCCGCGCTGTATTCCCCCCGCAACGCACCCTGCCAATGCCGGTGCATCAGTTTGCGGGAGTTCCGCTCTTCACCCAACGCATCGGACTTCATCTGCGCTACTTCGGTGACCCAACGGCAGGCCAGACGCAGGGAGTCGCGCAGCTTCTCCGATCTCAAATCCGCGATATCTTCCGCCGCCAGAGGGGCGGCAGGCGCAACTCCCGCCAGCAGGAAACTCCGCCGGCTGGCGCTGTACTCCGACAAGAATGACATCATCGGTCTCCGGCACCCCCCTCACAGGCGGCCGGCCTCCGCCGATGCGGAAGCCAGCCGCGAGTATCCACGGTTGTGATCAGAAGTCATAGCGCGCGGACCATTGGAAGTTTCGTGCGGCCCCCGCGCTGGTGATTCGCCCCACCGTCACCAGGTTCGAGATGTTGGAGGCGGGCGAGCCGAGGTTCACGTTGTTCGGCACATTGAAAGCCTCGGCGCGAATGGTGAAGGAATGTCCCTCGCGCACGGGGAAGCTTTTGGAAAGCGCCATGTTCATGTTGAACTGGTTGGGAGTGGGGATCACGTTGCGCGCGCTGTTGCCGTATACCAACGACGGCTTGTCGGAGCTGACCGGCGGCGCCGAGAACGCCGCCGGGTTGAACCACAGCCCCGCCGGGACACTCTCCATGATCCCCACGCCCAAGACCCGGTCCGCCCGGGAGCCGCCCACACCCAGCGGATTCGTGAAAGTGGGCGTAACAAAGGCGCCGGTGTACCATTGCTGGAATCCGGACAGCCGCCACCCGCCCAGAATCAGGTCCACCGCTTTCGAGGCGTTGCCCATCCACCGCTTTCCTTTGCCGAAGGGCAACTCGTAGATCGCACTGACGGTGACCCGGTGCCGGCTGGAGTAGATCGAGTCGGCGCGCTCGCCACGCAGATCGAACGAATTCTGCGGATTGGCCGAATCGGTGTCGTCGTCTATGTGCTTGGCCCAGACCCAGTTCGCCTGGAGGTCCAGGCCGTTCGCGTAACGCCGGCGCACCTCGGTCTGCATCGAATGGTAGATGGAGTTGCCGATGGAGTTCCAGTTCGTGGCGCCGCTCAGTTCCGGGTAAGGATATACCTTAACCAGCTTCTGGGACGCGTCGCGGTAGACGTCGATCGCCTGACCGATGTTCTGCGTCGTCCAGAGTTTCACGCCCTTGCTCGCAACCCAGGCCAGGCGGAAAGCAGTATTGGCGAAGACCTCCCGCTCGAAGGTCAGGTTCCACTGCTGCGAGTACTGCGAGCGGATGTGGCGGTCGAAAGACGTGAAGCTGGGCGCCTGAAGGCTCCCCACCAGGAATGGGGTAGAGGTGGTGAGGCGCGCGTTCACGTCCGATGTATAGGTCCTGCGGAGGGTCCAGGGCGCGTTGTAGGTCTGCCTGGCCGTGAACAGGACACAGGTATCGTTGTAGTAAATGCCGTAGCCGCCGCGAAGCACGGTTCGAGTCCCACCGAAGGGGCGCCACGCAAAACCGAATCGGGGGGCAAGGTTGTTCTTGTCCGACGCCTGCAACGCGTTGCCAAGTCCCACCGAACGCGACGTCACCACGGGAAGACCCGCGCCGGTTCCAACCGTTGTGGGCTTCCCCGCCGGCAGCGTGGCCGAGTTGACCAGAACCGAGCGCGTGGGAGCGTCAAAAGAAGACAGCCCCTGATCGCCGGCTTCCGTCAACGGAGTAAGATACTCGTA
>CAYOTD010000452.1:0-4806 GCA_964406685.1 uncultured Solibacteraceae bacterium
ACATCTTCGCCCGCCGCAATGTCGCTCCGGTGTTGCAGCAGCTTGAATCCGAGCACACTCAGGACATCTCGGTCAACGACTGCTTCAAGCCCGTCTCGCGCTACTGGGACCGTATCAACCGGCCGGACCAGTTGATCTGCGCGCTGCCTGAAGTAATGCGGGTGCTGACCTCGCCCGCGCAGACCGGCGCCGTCACGCTCGCTCTGCCCCAGGACGTACAGGCCGAAGTGTACGACTTCCCGGCGGAGATGTTCGAGAAGCGGGTTTGGCACATCTCCCGCCAACCGGCCGACCGCGCCGCGCTGGCCCGCGCGGTGGAGTGGATCCGTGCTGCGCGGCGGCCATTCCTCATCGCCGGCGGCGGTGTGCTCTATAGCGAGGCCACGCAGGCGCTGGCGCGCTTCGCCGAACGCACCGGCATCCCGGTGGGAGAAACGCAGGCGGGTAAAGGTTCCCTGGCCTTCGATCACCCGCAGAACCTGGGAGCGATGGGCGTCACCGGAACGCCGGGCGCCAACCTGGCCGCGCGCGACGCCGACCTGGTCATCGCCATCGGCACGCGGCTGAGCGATTTCACCACTGCGTCGAAGACCGCGTTCCAGAACCCGGCCGTGCGCTTCCTCAATATCAACGTGGCCGAGATCGACGCTTACAAGCACGCCGCCTTGCCGCTGACCGCCGACGCGCGGGTGACGCTGGAAGAACTTGAGGCCGCGCTCTCCGGATACCGCGTGGAGGAGGAGTACGCTGCCTTCATCGCGAAATGGCGGCAGTGGTGGGAGGCCGAGGTCGACCGCATTCACTCGCTGCGCCATGGCCCGCCCATCAGCCAGGGTGAGGTGATCGGTGTGGTGAACCGGCTGTCGCGGCCGGAAGACGTGGTCGTCTGCGCGGCGGGCATCCTGCCGGGCGATTTGCACAAACTGTGGCGCACCCGCCGGCCGGGCGGCTATCACCTCGAGTACGGCTATTCGTGCATGGGTTACGAAATCGCGGGCGGGCTGGGTGTGAAGTTCGCCGGCCCCGAGCGCGAAGTCTACGTCATGGTGGGCGACGGATCGTTCCTCATGATGTCTTCCGAAATCGCCACGTCCGTGCAGGAGGGCCGCAAGCTCAACATCATCATCCTCGACAACCACGGCTTCTCCAGTATCGGCGGCCTGTCGCAGTCGGTTGGCTCGGCGGGCTTTGGCACCGACTACCGCAGTCGCAACCCGCAGACCGGCAGACTGGACGGCGCCAACGTGCCCGTCGATTTCGTGGCGCTGGCCTCGGGGCTGGGCGCCCATGCCGTGCGCGCCACCACGCGCGAGGAGGCGGAGCAGGCCATCGGCGCCATGCGCGGCCACGACCGCACCAGCGTGGTAGTCATCGAGGTCGACAAGGAACAGCGCATCCCCGGCTATGAGTCCTGGTGGGACGTGCCCATTTCGGCGGTGTCGGGGATCGAGAGCATCCGGCAGGCGCGGGCGCGCTACGAAGAAGCGCTGAAAAAGGAACGCCACCACGAAGTGGCGATCCCGGAAAGGTGAACCCATGGATGTGAGGAATTTCATCGGCGGCGAGTGGCGCCTGCCTGCCGGGCCGGAAGGAGTGGAAGTGATTGATCCGGCCAACGGTCACATGATCGCGCGTTCTCCGGCGGGCGCCCCCGAGGACGTCGCCGCCGCGGTGGAGTCGGCGGCGGCAGCGTTCCCCCCGTGGCGCGCCGTGCCGCCGGGCGAGCGGATCCAGCCCTTGTTCCGGCTGAAGGCGCTTCTGGAAGAGCACTTCGACAGCATCGCCTTCCTGACCACGATGGAGAATGGCAAGACACTGGCCGAGTCGCGCGGCGAACTGCGCCGGGCCATCGAGAACGTCGAGGTCGCCTGCGGAATTCCCATCCTGATGCAGGGCTACAACCTGGAGGACATCGCGCGCGGCGTCGACGAGATCATGTTCCGCCAGCCGCTGGGAGTGGTGGCGGCCATCACACCGTTCAACTTCCCCTCCATGATCCCGTTCTGGTTTCTGCCCTACGCGGTGGCTTGCGGGAACACCTTCATCCTGAAGCCGTCCGAGCGTGTGCCGCTCAGCGCCGTCCGCTGCTTCGAGTTGATCGAGCAGGCGGGCTTTCCCCGCGGCGTCGTCAGCCTGGTCAACGGCGGCAAGCCGGCGGTGGACGCGCTGTTGGACCATCCGGCGGTGCAAGCCATCAGCTTCGTGGGCTCGTCGCCGGTGGCGCGCTACATCTACGCGCGCGCCGCGGCCAACGGAAAGCGCGTCCAGTGCCAGGGCGGAGCCAAGAACCATGTGGTCATCCTGCCGGACGCGGACCGGGAATCCACCACGCAGATCATCTCCGACAGCGCCTTCGGCTGTGCGGGGCAGCGCTGTCTGGCGGTCTCGGTGGCGGTGACCGTGGGTGAGGCGCGGGACTGGTTCCCCAAATCGATCGCGGAGACGGCCGGGTCGCTGAAGGTGGGCTACGGCCTCGACAAGAGCGTACAGATGGGACCGGTCATCAGCCACGCGAGCCGGGAACGGATTGAAGGCCTGATCGCCCAGGGCGTAGGCGAAGGCGCCGCCCCGCTGACGGACGGCCGCGGTGTGAAGGTGGAGGGCTTCCCCAACGGCTCCTTCGTCGGCCCCACGGTGCTCGACGGCGTTCCGGCTTCGAGCGCGTTGAGCGAAACCGAAATCTTCGGCCCCGTGCTCAGCCTGGTGCACGCCGCCAGCGTGGACGACGCCATGGAGATGATCGAGCGCAGCTCGTACGGCAACGCGTCCTCGATCTTCACCACCAACGGCGCCGCCGCCCGGAAGTTCCGCAACCAGACCCCGACCGGGAACGTGGGCGTCAATATCGGTGTCGCCGCGCCCATGGCCTACTTCCCATTCAGCGGATGGAAGGGCAGTTTCTTCGGGGCGCTGCACGCGCAAGGGCGCGACGCCATCGAGTTCTACACGGACAAGAAGGTGGTCATCGAGCGCTGGCCCAAGGAGTGGAGCCGGCGCTTCTAGGGGAGAGCGCATGGGAATCTTGCGGGTGGGCAACGCCCCGTGTTCGTGGGGCACGCTGGAGTTTGAAGAAGCCAGAGGCGAGCAGATCGGCTACAGCCGGATGTTGGACGAACTGGCCGAAACCGGCTACACGGGAACGGAGCTGGGCGATTGGGGCTACATGCCCACCGATCCCGTCATGCTGAAGGCGGAACTGGACCGGCGCGGCCTGGCGATGCTGGGCGCCTTCGTGCCGGTGGCGTTGAAGGACCGCTCGGCGCACAACGCCGGAACGGCGAATGCCGTCAAGACCGCCCGGTTGCTGGCCGCGGTGGCGTCCGATCCGCAGCCGTACCTGGTGCTGGCCGACAACAACGGGTCGGTGGCCGAGCGCACGCGCAACGCTGGACGCATCACTCCAGACCTGGAGCTGAATCCGGAGGAATGGGCAGTTGCCGCCGCGGGCGCCAACCAGGTGGCACGCGCGGTGTTCGATGCCACCGGTCTGCGCACGGTCTTCCATCACCACTGTGCCGGATATGTCGAGACCCCCGACGAGATCGCGCGTCTGCTGGATGCAACCGACGCGGAGAAGCTCGGGCTGGTGTTCGACTGCGGCCACTTTGCCTACGGCGCGGGCGACTGCGACGTCCTCAAGGGACTGGCGCGCTTCCGGGAGCGCATCTGGTACATCCATCTGAAGGACTGCCAACCGGAGGTCGCGGCGCGCGCGCGGGCCAATGGATGGGACTACTTCAAAGCCCTGCGGCACGGCGTGTTCTGCGAACTGGGCAAGGGCGGAGTGGATTTCCCGGCCGTGCTGCGGTGGCTGAAGGCGCGCGGCTACGACGGCTACACGCTGGTGGAACAGGATGTGCTGCCCGGAATGGGCACGCCGAAGGAGAGCGCGCGGCGCAACCGCGAATACCTGCGCTCGATCGAGAGCAACTATGCCTGAGCATAAGCAACTTCACGTCGGAATCATCGGCGCCGGCCGTATCGGCAAGGTACACGCCGAGACGATCGCTTTTCGTCTTCCTGAGGCGTCGCCGGCCGCCATCACGGATGTCGACCGCGCCACCGCCGAACGGGTCGCCGCGCGCTGCGGCATTCCGAAGGTGGCCTCCTCCAGCGCGGAGATCTTCGCCGACCCCAGGATCGAAGCGGTTCTGATCTGCTCGTCCACCGGCACCCACGCCGATCTGGTCGTCGAGGCGGCGCAGGCGGGCAAGCACATCTTCTGCGAGAAGCCGATCGATCACAGCCTCGAGAAGATCGATCGCGCGCTGGCGGCGGTGGCCAAGGCGGGAGTGAAGCTCCAGGTCGGCTTCAACCGCCGGTTTGATGCTAACTTCGCCCGTGTGCGCCGCGCGGTGGCCTCGGGCGAGATCGGCGCGCCGCACCTGCTGCATATCATCAGCCGGGACCCGGCGCCCCCGCCGGTGTCATACGTCAGGGTCTCCGGCGGCATCTTCCTCGACATGACCATCCACGATTTCGACATGGCGCGGTTCCTCATCGGCGACGAAGTCGAGGAGGTCTACACCGCAGCGGGCGTGATGGTCGACCCGGAGATCGGCAGGGCGGGTGACCTCGACACAGCTCTGATCGTGCTGCGCTTCAAGAGCGGCGTAATCGGGACCATCGACAACAGCCGCAAGGCGGTCTACGGCTACGACCAGCGGGCCGAGGTGCTGGGTAGCGCGGGCTCGATCGCGACCGCCAACTGCTACCCGAACGAAGCGGTGATCAGCACCGGCACGGAGGTCCGCCGCGACCTGCCGCTGAACTTCTTCATGGACCGCTACACGGAGAGCTTCGTCA
>CAYOTD010000453.1:0-4805 GCA_964406685.1 uncultured Solibacteraceae bacterium
GGAATCGCGTGCCTTTCTGGCCGGTCGGCAGCCTGGATGTCGATCAGATCTACCGCGTGGACGCCCGCCTTTCCCGCTCGCTGCCCTTCCACGAGCGCGTGAAGGCCTTCCTGAACTTCGAAGCATTCAATGCCTTCAATACCATCACCAACACAGCGATCAGTACCCAGGCCTTCGTCGCCACCGGCGGCGTGCTGAAGCCTACTTCGAATCTGGGCGTGGGCAACGCCTCCCAGGGATTCCCCGATGGCACCAACGCGCGCCGCGCCCAGGTGAGCCTACGCGTAGTGTTCTGATCGCCGGTCTGGCGGCAGGGGCTCTGGCGGCGCAGATGCCCCAGAACCCCTCGCCCATGACCGATTCCACCCGCACCCATCAGCGGCTCCCCAAGGCCGAACTGCCGGGACGGCGCGTCAAGCTGTCCCTGGGCACGCTGCTCCTCCCCGATGCCCGCAAACCCGCCCTCCTGGTTCACTTCCACGGCGCCGCCTGGGTGGCCGAACTCAGTGCCCGCCGCTGGAAGCGCAACGCCGCGGTCCTGGCGGTCGAGGCCGGGTCCGGCTCGGCCGTCTACACCCGCGCCATGGAGGACCCGGCCCGCTTCGCCAGGCTGATCCAGGAAGCCGGCGGCAGCTTCAGCCCCGTTGTGATCAGCAGCTTCAGCGCCGGCTACGGCGCCATCCGCGAGATCCTGAAGTTCCGCCCCAACTGGGATCTCATCGACGCCGTCATCCTCGCCGACTCGCTCCACTCGGACCTGAAGATCGACGCCGATCATATGCAGCCCTTCGTCGACTTCGCCCGCGAGGCCACAGCCGGCCGCAAGAGCATGTTGATCACGCACTCCGAAGTCTTCCCCGGAACCTTCGCCAGCACCACGCAGACGGCCGACTACATTCTCGACAAGCTCGGCCTCAAACGCCGCGCCGTCCTGCGCTGGGGGCCGCTCGGGATGCAGCAGGTAAGCATGGCACACTCGGGCCGTTTCGAGATGCTGGGCTTCGCCGGCAACTCCGCCCCGGACCACGTGGACCATCTGCACGCCCTCGCCTGGTGGCTCAAACGGCTCAAAACCCGGTAGCGCCGCCGCGGGGTGCCAGAGTGCGCCATCGTGCGCCATGCCGTTCATGGCAAGGCATTGCGCTTGTGGCTGGCCCGATTTCAGGAGATTCTTGTGTCAGACCTACCCTTTCCCCAGGGTTGGATTTACGGGCGGCGCGGTGCGAGAACCCAGTGCCGCCCGTTTGGTTTTCACCCCCCTTAGAACCGGATCACCGCCCCAAGCTGAAGGTAGCGGCTCGACTGCGTCGAGGGCGTCGAGGTGTACTGGCCGAAGGCCGCGTTGGCGATGTTGCGGCTAACGTCCTGGAACGTGTGGTTGTTGAAGAGATTGTAGGCTTCGCAGCGCAACGACAGGTTCCACCGCTCGCCGAACCGGATGTTCTTGTAGAGGTTCCAGTCGAAGTTCGCCTGGCCGATCGTGCGGTGCGTGTTGCGCCCCACCCCGCCAAAGTTGCCGAGCAGAGGCTGGGACAAGCCCAGGCTGACGGCATAGGCCGACAGGCGCTGGCCGGAGCCGGCCTCGACCACGGTGGTGCTGGGCGCGCCCTCGCTGCCCGCCGGTTTACCCTCGAAGGCCACCGCACCGGAGGCGTTGGGCCGCCCGATGCCGGCGGTCGTGATACCCGACGTGTTGCCGACGCCCAGCCGCGTGCCGCCGTCCAGGCTGATCGGGAACCCCGTGCGCCACTGCGAGACCCCGGAAACGCTCCAGCCGGCCAGCAGCTTCTGTAGCACCGGATTGTCCAGTTTGGCGCCCCAGGGCAACTCCCACACATGAGTCACAACGATGCGGTGCGGAAGGCTGAAAGCCGAAATCCCGCGGTTGTTCCGGAAGTTGGTGGGGTCCTGGATGTTGGCGTTGTCGTTGGGCAGATTCGAGAGCGAATCGGAGACGTCGTCGATAGACTTGGCGAAGGTGTACGCCGCCTGGAACGAGTAGCCGCCGCGGAAAGCGCGGGTGGCAAGAAGCTCGAGGGCGTGGTAGTTCGAGTTGGCCGAGTTGTCGTAGAGATTCACGACGTTAAAGCGCGGGTCGATCCGGGTGGAGAAGCGCGTCGAGGAGCCGGTCATGCTGTTGTAGGACGACACGAACTGGCTCAACCGGGCTGCCTCGTCGGCGATACTCGTGGCGGCAGGCTGGCGCGCCGCGTTCAGGTTCAAGTGCCGGTGCCGCTGGAGGTAGTTGCCCTTGGTGCCCACGTAGCCGATCTTCACCACGATCGCGTCCGGCAACTCGCGCTGCACGCCCAGGCTCCACTGATGCACCTGGGGGTTTTGCAGCGAGGAATCAATCACCGGGCTGATGTCGCCGTAGTTGAGCACGTCGCTGCGAATGCGTCCCACCTGGGCGGCGCCGTCGCGCTGGATCTGGCCCGCGCCGGCGTAGAGGCTGGCCCAGGAGTTGGCGCCGGAAAAGGCGGTCAGGCCGGTGAGCGTCTGGGTGACGACGAACGGCGGCAGCGACCGCTGGTTGGTGATCGGGTTCAGGAAGTTGAAGTCCGCCACCAGGCCGTAGCCGGCGCGCACCACCGTCTTCCGGCCGCCCGGATTCCACGCCACCCCGACGCGCGGCTGGGCGTAGTAGTTGGTCGAGGTGATGTTCTTGCCCGTGGTGAAGCAGCCGAACGCCCCCGTGCCCGCCGCCCCCAGGCTGTCGCGGCAATTGAAGTCCAGGTTCGACGAGAGCTGGTTCACCTCGCGGACCGGGCCGTAGATCTCCAGCCGGACGCCGATGTTGAGCGTGATCGTGGGCGTGAGGCGGTAATCGTCCTGCGCGAAACCGTCGGCCAGCCACGCCCGGTGGCCGCGCACCGTGCCGCCGAACCGCTGCACATACTGATAGGGCCGCCCTTCGGCGAAGTCCTGCCAGCTCAGAAAGGTATACGCACCGCGCGTGTAGACGTCGAAGATGCTGTTGCCCTGGTAGCGGAAGAAATCGCCGCCGAACTTCAGCGTGTGCGCCCCCCGCGTCCAGGTGAGCGTGTCGCCATACTGGAAGGTGTTCTGGATGCGTCCCTGGGGCCCGCCCTCGTAGTGGCCGAAACGGTCCACGTCGTTGTTGGCAAAGATGATCCGCGGGCCCGGCGCGAGGTTGCTGTCGAAGCCGAACATCGGCGAGGTGCGCCCGTAGCCGGACCGGAACTCGTTGACGATGTTGGGCGAGAAGATGTGCGTCTCGTTCAGGTTCAGGCTGTAGACGGAGTTGACCGATTTCAGCCCGAAGTTGGCGATGTTGGTCTGGATGAAGGTGTTCGAGGAACTGGACGCCTCGTTGTGAGCGTATCCCAGCCGGCCGTAAATGGAATCCTTCGAGGAGATCTGGTGGTCCAGCCGGACCGAGTATTGATACAGGTCGCCCTTGTTGGGCGCGTTCTGTTGCACGTTGCCGATGGTGCCGCTCTCGGTGGTCGCCGCCGGAAGCTGGTACGCCTCCAGCAGCTTGCGAGAGGTCGGGTCGGTGACCATCTCCAGCATCGCCTTGGTGGGCACCTGCGCGATGCGGGCGCTGCCCGACCCCCGGCTGAAGATCCGCTCCGAGGAGCCGAAGAAGTGCGTCTTGTTGCGGAGGATCGGCCCGCCCAGCACCCCTCCGAACTGGTTGTACCGCCCGATCGTGGGTGCGCCGCTGCGATCGAACCAGTCACGGGCGTTGAATTCGTTGTTTTGCAGGTACTCGTATGCCTCGCCGTGGAACTCGTTGGTGCCGCTCTTGGTGATGTACTGCACCTGCGAGCCCGAGTTCCGGCCGAACTCCGCGCTGAAGGTGTTGGTGATGATCTTGACCTCTTTAATGGAGGAGAAGTTCAGCGGAGTGTTGTTGCTGCTCCCCGTGCCGGCGGTGGAAATGTCGGTGGCGGTAATGTTGTCGATGGTGATATTGTTGGCGCGCACGCGGTTGCCGTTGGACACGAAGCTGCCCGAGTTGAACCCTCCCGGCGCCGGCACCACGCCCGGCATGGTGGTGGCCAGCAGGTTGGGGTTGCGTCCCACGGGAATCTCCTGCACTTCCTTGGTTTCAAACGCCTCCTGCATCTGGGCGTTCTGCGTGTCCAGGGGGGTCGCGGCGTCGGTTACCACCACCTGTTCGGTCACCTGGCCGACTTCGAGTTTCAGGTTGACGGCCGTGATCTCGGCGCTGCGCACGCTGGCCTCCGCCACCGAGCGCCGGAAGCCCTGCGCCTCGACGGCAACGCGGTAGTCTCCAATCTTGAGCAAGTTGAAGTTGTAGCGGCCCTCCGCGTCGGTGGTGGCGGACCGGGCCTCGCCGGTCTCGGTGCTGGTCAGCGAGACGGATGCGCCCGGCACGGCCGCCCCCGACGGATCGGTGACGATCCCCCGGAGGTCGCCCGTGATCTGCGCCCAGAGCGCGCCGGTCGAAAACAGAAAGGTCAGTGTCAGTAGCGGAATGGGTTTCATAGCGGGACTCCTCTCCCTCGTGAAAAGCGGGCAGACCATTCCCCCGCCTCTCTCACTTCTTTGAAGATCGAAGTCCTAAGGCCTGCGCGACAAGCGCCAACACTCGCCAGACGCCGTCTGGCGAATGTTGGCGTACCCGGAGGGTCCCTCCTATCAGAACGTCAGCCGCGCGGTCAACTGGAAGTTCCGGTTGCCGTCGGTGGAGATCGTGCTCAGGATCTTCCCGTAGGTGCTTGTGCCGACGACCGCGGACGGGTTGCTGAAATTGGGGTGGTTGAAGAAGTTGGTGGAGACCATCTCCAGCTTCAGGCGGAACCGCTCGTAGA
>CAYOTD010000454.1:0-4776 GCA_964406685.1 uncultured Solibacteraceae bacterium
GACGGCGCCATGCGCGTGATGCGCGCGACGCTTCAGGACGCCGGGGTCGGGGCTGAGCAGATCGACTATATCAACGCCCATGGCACCGCGACCATTGCCGGCGACGTGGCGGAAACCGTTGCGGTCAAGCGCTGCTTCGGCGAGCATGCCCGGAGGCTGGCGATCAGCTCGACCAAGTCGATGACCGGCCACCTGTTGGGGGGCGCCGGCGGTGTGGAGGCGGGCATCACGGTGTTGGCGATTCGCGATCAGATCGCGCCGCCGACCATCAATTACGAGTTTCCGGACCCCAATTGCGACCTGGACTACGTGCCCAACCAGGCGCGGCCGATGCGGATCGACTACGCCCTGTCGAACTCCTTCGGCTTCGGGGGAACCAACGGCTGCCTGTTGTTCCAAAAGTTCACGTCCTGAAGTCAGGCAAGCTTTGGCTTGCACGGGGAGCGGGCCATGAAGATCATCGTCGCCGTGAAGCAGGTCGCCTCCCGCGAAGCGGCCCTCGCCATCGATGCGTCGGGACGCTGGATCGACGAGTCGGAACTCGCCTGGGAGATCAACGAGCCCGACGCCTACGCGCTGGAAGCCGCGCTCCAGGTGAAGGAGAAACACGGCGGCGAGGTGATCGCGCTCAGCCTGGGCCCGCCGCGCGCCGCGCAGACGCTGCGCGAGACCCTCGCCAAGGGCGCCGACCGCGCGATCCACGTTGAGATGGAAGAAACGGCCGCGCTCGACTCGTTGCGCGTGGCCCGGCTGCTGGCCGCCTCCGCTCGGCCTGAGCAACCCGACCTCATCCTCACCGGTCTGCAATCGGACGACGTGGGCGCGGGGCAGACGGGAGTGATCCTGGCCGAAGTGCTGGGACTGCCCCACGCCAGCATCGTCGTGCAGGTGGAGGTGTCCGACTCCGGAGCGAGGGTCAAGCGCGAACTGGAAGGCGGCTGGTATCAGTTCGTCGAGCTTCCCCTGCCGGCCGTGCTAACCATTCAATCCGGCATCGGCAAGCTGCGGTACGCGACGCTGATGGGGATCAAGAAGGCCAAGAGCAAGGAGATTCGCCGCATCGCGGCGGAGGACCTCGGAATCGATCTGGGGGGGGAACCCGCGCTGGAGCGGCTCCATTGGCCGGAGCGCACCAAGCGGACCGAGATGATCGCCGGCAGCGCCCAGGAAGCGGCCGCGCGGCTGGTCGAGAAGCTGAAGTTCGAAGCGAGGGCGTTATGAGCCTCCTGGTGGTGGCGGAACACACCGGCGGAGCGCTGCGCGGCGTTTCCTTCGAAGCCGTGGCGGCGGGCCGCCAAGTGGGCCTGCCGGTGGCGGCGGCCATCCTGGGAGAAAACCTGGAAGCGATGGCGGCGGTGTTGGCCGCGCGCGGAGTGGAGCGCGTCTGGCGCGTGGAACACCCGCTGCTGCGGGCTTACTCGGCCGACGGCTACACGTTGGCGCTGGAGGCGCTGATCCGGCGCGAGCGGCCCGCCTTCGTCCTGTTCCCGCACACCTATCAGGCTCGCGACTTCGCTCCCAAGCTGGCCGCGCGATTCGGCCGGGCGCTGGTGAGCGACGTGGCACGCATCCGGCAGGAGGACGGCGCGCTCATCTTCGTGCGCCAGCTTTTCCAGGGCAAGCTGAACGCGGAAGCGCGCCCGTGCGGCGCGGGTCCGCACTTCGCGTCGATGCAGGCCGGCGCCTGCCGCGCCGAGGCCGTGGAAGGGGGCGCGGCGCCGGTGGAGTTGTTCGTGCCCGAGTTGAGTCCGGAGGCGATCCGCACGCGCGCCGAGGCTCCCTTCCGGGAGTCGGAGCGGACGGTGGACCTGTCGTCGGCGCAGGTGATTGTCGGCGTCGGCCGCGGCATCCAGGAGCAGGGAAACCTGGCGGTGGCGGAGGCTCTCGCCGAAGCGCTGGGGGCGGAGTTGGCCGCTTCCCGGCCCGTGTGCGACAACGGCTGGCTCCCGCTGGAGCGGCAGGTGGGCAGTTCGGGCCAGACGATCGCGCCCAAGCTGTACGTGGCGGTCGGCATCTCCGGCGCCATCCAGCACCTGGTCGGCATCAAGGAATCGAAGACTATTGTCGCCATCAACAAGGACGAGAGCGCGCCCATTTTCGAAGTGGCCGACTACGGCATCGCCGGCGACCTGTTCGAGGTTGTGCCCGCGCTGGTGGAGGCGATCCGGAGGTCGAAAGGCTGAGGCGTGCAGAACACCGCCATTCTCCTGATCCACTGCCCGGACCGTAAGGGTCTGGTGGCAACCATCTCCTGCTTCCTGTACTCGCACGGCGCCAACATCCTGCACGCCGACCAGCACCAGGACAACGAGCTGGGGCTGTTCTTCATGCGCGTGGAGTGGACTCTCGACGGATTCGACCTGGACGACGAGGCGCTGCGGCACGAGTTCGCTCCCGTCGCCGAGCGGTTTGAGATGCAGTGGCGGCTGGAGTACGCCTCCGAGCTGGCGCAAGCCGCCATCTTCGTCTCGCACTACGAGCACTGTCTGGCGGACCTGCTCCAGCGCTACCGCGCCGGAGAGCTGCGCTGCCACATTCCGCTGATCGTGAGCAACCACGAGGACGCCCGACCCCTGGCCGAGTTCTACGGGATCCCGTTCCACCACGTGCCGGTCGAGTCCGGTCGCAAGGAGGATGCCGAGCGGCGCCAGTGGGAACTGCTGGAGGAGGCGCGCGTGGATCTGATCGTGCTGGCGCGGTACATGCAGATCCTCTCGCCCGCCTTCGTGGCGCGCTATCCGGGCCGCATCATCAACGTCCACCATTCGTTTCTGCCCGCCTTCAGCGGCGCGCGGCCGCACCAGGCGGCTTTCCGCCGGGGAGTGAAGCTGATCGGCGCCACCGCACACTACGTGACCGAAACCCTCGACGACGGGCCGATCATCGAGCAGGACGTGGCGCGCGTTTCGCACCGCCACGACCTGGAAGATTTCATCCGCACCGGGCGGGACCTGGAGAAGGTCGTGCTGTCGCGCGCCGTGCGCTGGCACCTGGAGCACCGCATCCTGTGCTACGCCAACAAGACCGTGGTTTTCGATTGACCTCCCGCGGGTGGTATTTTCGTATTCATGATCGACCGCAACCAGGCATGGGACATTCTATGTGAGTTCACGCGTTCGGAGAGCCTGCGCAAGCACGCCCTCGCGGTGGAGGCGTGTCTGGCGGCCTACGCGAGGCAGTTCGGCGAGGACGAGACCCTGTGGTCGGTCACCGCGCTGCTGCACGATTTCGACTACGAGATCCATCCTGAGGCGCCGGACCACCCGATGAAGGGCGAGCCGATTCTGGCCGCGCGGGGCGTGAGCGAGGAGATCCGCCGCGCCGTCCTCTCGCACGCCACCTACTCGGGAGTGAAGCGCGAATCGAAGCTGGAGAAGGCGCTGTTCGCCTGCGACGAGCTGGCCGGCTTCCTCACCGCCTGCGCGCTGGTCAAGCCGAACAGGAGCATCTTCGAGGTGGAGGCGAAATCCGTGCGGAAGAAGATGAAGGACAGGGCCTTCGCGCGCTCGGTCAACCGCGAGGACATCATCGCCGGCGCTGCCGAACTCGGGGTGGCGCTGGACGAGCATATCGAGTTCTGCGCGCGGGCCATGCAGGCCCGTGCCGCCGATCTCGGTCTCGATGGAACCGCAACGCCTCAGCCGAGCGCCTGAATCTCCCCGTCCAGAAACGCCAACCCGGCTTCCAGAACCACGCGATACCTGTCGTTGTGGCAGCAGGCCAGATCGTTCAGAACGCGGGTGCGGGAAAGCAGCAGGCTTTCCTTCTTGCGCTCGCGCTCCAGATCCTGCCGCGACCGGCCGGGTGTGGCGGGGTCTGGCTCGGCTTCGGCCGATTCCATCTGGGATTCGACCGACTTGCTCTCCCAACCGCGGGCCACGTCTTCATTATAGAGCGCCGGGCGGCGGCCGGCCGGCTGTAAATCACTTGGGGTGCGGAATGATGTCACGAATCAGGTAGGTGTCTCCGGCGATGTCGAAGTAGAAACGCCAGTCGCGATTGACTCTGGCCTGCCAGATGCCGCGGCTCTCGTCGTACTTCTTGGCGTGCAAGGACGGATGCAGCAGATTCCCGGCGAGAAGCCGCACCTGCTTGTAGAACGCTCTTCGCACCGGCGCCGGCGCCTCTCGCAGGGCGGCGAGGGCGCGGTGGGTGTAGGCCAGTCTCATCGAGCGCGGCGCGAGCGCCCGGCGGCGGGCTTCAACCTGAGTTGCCGGCGCATCGAAGCAATCATCTCTTCGGCGCTCTCGAATGGGCCGTAAACGCGCTCCCGCTTGATATCTTCGGTGGACTCCTCGAGCCGGGCGTCGATGGCTTGCCGTCGCGCTGGCGAGTGCTCTTCCGACCTCACCCGGGAGCGGTCCACCACGGCCTTGGGAGTAAGGACGATGCTCGCGGAGCGGATGCGAGCCTCAACCAGGTCGCCATCGGCAAGCTTGAGTTGGGCACGAAGGCCGCTCGGAATGGTGATCTGTCCGCGCTTCTGAATCCTTACCAGTGACATAGCGTTTGCTGAGATCCGGAATTCCCGAACCCCTGTAATGCAGCATAGCGAGCCACAGGTTGGTGGTCAACCTACTCGAGCGCGATCGTGTACGGCTTCAGCCGCAGCGCCGGGCCGCCGTCCGCCGGGCGCACTTCGGCCGCGTCGTCGCTGAAGTTGAGCCATGCGGTGGCGCCGTTTTCGAGCACGCTCCAGTAGATATCGCGCGGCTTTTCGGCGGCCAGCGCGCGGCGCAGGCGCGGGTCGAGTTGCGTCAGCTTGCGCAGCTCGTC
>CAYOTD010000455.1:0-4766 GCA_964406685.1 uncultured Solibacteraceae bacterium
ACACCGAGCGGCCGCCCAAGCTGGTGCGCCCGCGCCCAAACGTGCGCATCCGCCTCTGCCCCATCGGCGCCTGCGAGGCGCACCCCTACGAGCAGTGCCCGTACAACCGCTTCTTCGTGGACATTCTGAAGGAGTGGTCGAAGCGCACCGGCCAGCTCTACATCTGGCACTACAACACTAACTTCTCGCACTACCTGCTGCCATTCCCCGACTTCGACGAGCTGGCCGCCGACATCCCGATGTACAAGCGCAACGGAGTCGTGGGCCTGTTCCAGCAGGGCGCCTATGCGCCGGGCGGCGGCGGGGAGAACGCCGAGCTGCGCTCGTACGTGATGGCGCGGCTGCTGTGGAACCCGGCGGTGAACGTCGAGCGCGAGATCGACGACTTCATGAACGCCTGCTACGGCGCCGCGGCCAGGCCCATGCGCGCCTACTTCGACCTGCTGCACGAGCAGGTGCGACCGGCGCCGCGCGGCAAGGGGAATCACCTCTGGATCTTCGTCCACCCACGCCAGCCGTTCCTGGGCCGCGAATTCCTGGACCGCGCCGGCGCGCTGCTCAAGCAGGCGCACGCGGCCGCCGGGGACGACGCGGCCCGCCGCCGCGTCGAGCGGGCGCGGCTGTCGATCGAGTACGTCGAGCTGAACCGCGCCAAGCAGTTCCGCCTTGGCGAGGAAGCGTACGGACCGGAGAACCCCGACGGGCTGAAGAGCCGCTTCGCCGCCTTCATCGCCGCGGCGAAGAGCTTCGGCATTGAGCAGCTTCACGAGGGCCGTAAGATCGCCGAGGACGAAACCGAGTTCGCCGCCCGCATCCGCCCCTATCGCGTCGTCACCCTGGAGAACGCCGCCGTGCGCGTAAGGGTGGCGCCGGAGCTGAACGCGCGCATCGTCGAGATCATGGACAAGCGCTCGGGCGTCAACCTGCTGCGAGTGCCCGACGCCGCCACCCGCGGCTACCCCGAGCTGAGCGGCGCCTGGGCGGCGGTGTTTCCGGAGTATCGCGGCCGGGCCTACGAGGTGAAATGGGAAGCGGCGGCCCGCGAAGGGAAGCAGTTGACGCTCACCGGCGCCTCGTCGAACGGGTTGACGCTGCGCCGGCGCATCTGGCTCGCGGGCGAGGAGGCGGAGGTCCGCTCGGCCACGGAAGTGAAGAACACCGGCGCGGCTCCGGTGCCCGTGGCGTTGCAGGCGCGGGCCGAGTACAGCCCGCGCGACGATCTGGATGGAGCGGGCCTAGCCCTGCGCTACCGCGCCGGCGACGGAGCGGCGTTCGACTCGGCGCTGTTCCAGCCGGGCCAGGAGACCTCCGGCAACGCCACCCTCAACGCCGGCAAGCGGCCCGACGGCCGCTGGGAGGCGTACCATACCAGCGGCGTGCCGGCGCTTGCCAACAGCTTCCGCCTGGACCAGGCCGAGCGCTGTGTGATGGACTGGTCCCTGCGCGGCGCGCCTCTCATCACGCTCTCGCTGTGGACGAAAGAGACCAGCCTGGGCGCGGGCCAGACGATCGCGCTCGAGGCCGCCTACGCCGTGGCGCGGCCCTGATCGGAGTATCCTACGGACATGACAACGGAATCAGGATCTCTCGGCCGGCGCGCCTTTGTCGCCGGCGCGGGGTCGTTTCTCATCATCAAGCCGGAGCTGGTGCGCGGAAGCCAGCGCAATTCCGCCGTGCGCATGGCGCTTCTCGGCTGCGGCGGCCGGGGGACCGGGGTGGCCGCGTCGTTCACGCAGGAGACCTCGGGCCAGTACGTCGCTCTCGCCGACCTGTTCCAGGAGCAGACCGAGAGGGCGCAGAAGACGGTGCGCGACGCGGCGGCGAAGAAGGGCAAGCCGGGAGTGGAATCCTCGATGCTGCTCTACGGGCCGGACTGCCTCAAGAAGCTGCTGGCCGCCAAGGACATCGACGCCATCCACATCGCCACGCCTCCCTACTTCCACCCGGAGCACCTGGAGGCGTGCGCTGCGGCCGGCAAGCACGTCTACCTGGAGAAGCCCGTTTCGGTGGACGTTCCCGGCGCCCGGCGGGTGATGCGCGCGGGAGAGAAGCTGAAGGGCAAGGCCAGCGTCGCCGTCGGATTCCAGTTGCGCCACGCGACGCCCTACGTGCAGTTGGTCGAGCGCGTCCGGCGGGGCGACATCGGCAGTATGGTCTGCGGCCTGACCCATTACTTCGCCGGCCCCATCACCCGCCCCGACTGGCCCAACGCCACGCCCGGCGAGCGGCGGTTGCGCAACTGGATCCACGACCGCGTTCTGTCCGGCGACATCCTCGTCGAGCAGAACATCCACCTGATCGACGTCACCAACTGGGTGCTGGGCAGCCACCCGCAATCGGCCCAGGGAACCGGCGGCCGGGCGGGGCGCACCGACAAGGGCGACGCCTGGAGCCACTACAACGTCAACTTCACCTATCCCCACAACGTCCACGTCACCCTGACCTCGACCCAGTTCGTCCTGGGCGGATGGGACGTCGGCATGCGCTACTTCGGCTCGAACGGCTATGCGGAGATGCGCTACGACGCCCCGGTGCGCATCGTCGGGCCGAACAAGTGGGATTTTCCCGGCCTGGGCGCTCCCGGCCCGGTGACCGACACCGCCGCCGCCGTCACCGGCATGTTCAAGGGCGCGCTCGACGACGCCGATCAGAAGAAGCAGCAGAACTTCATCGAGAGCATCGTCTCGGGCCGCTTCCTCAGCGAGACGCATCAGGGCGCCGAATCGGCGCTCAGCGCCATCCTGGGACGCCAGGCGGCCTACACCGGCCGCACCTGGACCTGGGACGAACTGCTCAAAACCAACGAAGTCTGGGACGCGAAGCTCGACGTAGCGAAGCTGTAGCGCGGCTCAGCGGGCGAGCAGCTTGTCGGCCTCGCCCGCCGTCATCGGCTCGCCGAAGTGATTGCCCTGCGCGTGGTCGCAGCCGACCTCGCGCAGCAGTTTCACCTGGCGGCCGTTCTCCACGCCTTCGGCCACCACGCGCAGCCCCATGTGGTGCGCCAGCGCGATGATGGTCTGGATCAGCGGCAGAGTGCCGGAGGACGATTCGATCTCCGGCAGGAACGACCGGTCGATCTTCAGCGCGTTCACCGGCAACTGCCGGAGGTAGCTGAGCGAGGAGTAGCCGGTTCCGAAATCGTCGATGGCGATGCTGACTCCCAGCGAGCGCAGCCGCGCCATCCGCCGCGCCGCCTCTTCCACGTCGCGGATAATCAGGCTCTCGGTGATCTCCAGTTCCAGCCGGTCGGGCGGCACGCCGCTGGAGCGCAACGCCCCGGCCACGGTCTCGACGAAATCGGTGCGGGCGAATTGCAGCGGCGAGACGTTGACCGCGATGCGCGGCGTCGCGCGGCCGGCGGCGCTCCACCGCCGGAGTTGCGCGCACGCCTCGCCCAGCACCCACGAGCCGATCGAGACGATCAACCCGCACTCTTCGGCGACGGGAATGAAGCGTCCGGGAAGAACGCGGCCCAGCTTGGGGCTGTTCCAGATGAGCAAGGCTTCCAGTCCTTCGAGCCCGTTCCGCAGATCCACCTGCGGCTGGAACAGCAGCTCGAACTCCCGGTTGTCGAGCGCGCGGCGGAGTTGCGTCTCCAGGTCCAGCCGGTCGAAGCCGGGCGGGCTCGGCTCGGGGGTGAAGCACTCAATGTCGTTCCGGCCCCGGTTCTTCACGCGAAACATGGCGGCGTCGGCGTGCCGCAGCAGGGTGGCGGCGTCGCGCGCGTCGGAGGGGTAGAAGGCCAGCCCCAGGCTGGCGGTCACCACAAACTCGTAGTCGTCCACCTCGAACGGCACGCGCAAACCGGCCAGCAGTTTCTCGGAGGCCAGCACGGCTTCTTCCGGGTCCTTCAGCTTTCCGAAGACGACCGTGAACTCGTCGCCGCCCATGCGCGCGAGCGTATCGTGCGGTCCGATCAGGCGCGCCATCCGCTCGGCCACGCGCTTCAGCACGACGTCGCCGAAGGAATGGCCGAAAATGTCATTGACCTGTTTGAAGCGGTCGAGGTCGAGCTGGGCCACCGCGATGGTCGATCCATCCTCGCCGGCCTGCGCCAGAACCCGGTCGAGACACTCCTGCTGGTAGGAGCGGTTGTACAGGCCGGTCAACGGGTCGTGAGTCGCCTGAAAGGCCAGTTGCGCCCTCATGCGCGCTTCCGAGATCGAGTTGCCGATGGCGCGGGCCATCAGCTCGATGATCTCCATCTCATGCGCGCTGATCAGGCGGGGCGCGCGGTTCGGATGACAGAACACCAGATCGCCGAACATCTCCTGGTTCACGTAGACCGAAGCCTGAATCGAATCGCAGGGCAGCCCGTTGCACTGCAAGTCGCACACCTCGCCGTCCGGCGCCTGCACCATCACGGTTTCGCCGCTCCGCGGCTTGAGCCGGGCGACGCCCAGCCCGAAGACCTCGCAGCCGGTGCGCAGGTAGTCGCGGATCAGGCTGTCGAGGGAATCGTAGCTGGCGGTGGCCAGCCGGTGCAGTTCCCGCAGGTGAGCGTTGAATCGCTCGAGTTCCTGGGCTGTCCGGTCGCGCTGTTGCTCGGCGTGGCGCCGCAGCGTCACGTCACGGCCCACGGTCTGAACGGCCACCGGGCGGCCGGACTGAAAGACCAGCCGGCTTCGGACCTCGAGTTCCACCCTGCCACCGGCCTTCGTCGTCAGGGTGAGTTCCCGCTCCTCGGGAACCGCGCCGCCAAAGGCTTCCAGGATCGCCTGCGCGATCAGCGGCCGCTGCTCGGGGACCACCAGGTCGTCGACCCG
>CAYOTD010000456.1:0-4750 GCA_964406685.1 uncultured Solibacteraceae bacterium
TTGGATCCTGTTCCTGGCGCCGCTGCGTCACGGCTGGATCCGCCAGGCCGCGCTGAACTGGTACTTCATCGCCATCCACCTGATCGCCGCCTGGATGGCCTACTGGCTGTGCCGCGACCGGGGACTCGGGTTCGGCGCGGCAACCTTCGCGGGACTCGCTTTCTCGCTGTCCGGGTGGATCGGGTCGACCAGTTGGCCGCAGATGCTGAACGGCGCGGTTTGGGCGCCCGCCGTCTTCCTTTTTCTGTTCCGCGCGATCGAGGGAAATCGGCCGATGGCCAGTTCCCTTCTCTCCGGGTTCTTTTTGGGGCTGGCCTGGTTGAGCGGGCACCATCAGGCCCCGACTTTCCTCACCTTGGGCGCGCTGGTGATCTGGGTTTGCTGGCTGCTGACCCGGAGACGCCAGTTATTCGGAACTTTCATTTGTCCCTTCATCTTTCTGTTTTCATTTGCTTTAACTGCTGCTCTTCAGGTTCTCCCGGTGATCGAATATGGGCGGTTGGCCTTCCGCTGGGCCGGAGGACCACAGCCCACCCGGTGGGGTGAGAACGTCCCCTACATTGTCCACCAAGCGCTCAGCCTGACTCCGGCGAGCGTCCTCGGCATCGTGACATCCACGCCGGAGGAGAGCGTGAACGCGTTCTGCGGCGTGACGATCCTCGCGCTGGCTCTGATCGGAGTTATCGCGGGCTGGAGCAAGCCCTGGGTGCGGCTCCTGACGGTCGTGACGGTCTTCGGGTTTGTGACAGCCCTGGGCACGTACACTCCGCTCCACGGCATCCTTTACGCGCTGGTCCCGGCGGTGGAGAAGGCGCGTTCGGCGTTCGTCTCGATCTTCATGTTCAACTTCGGATCCGCCATCCTGGCCGCTGGCGGTATCGAGTCGTTGCTTGATCGAGGCGGAAACGGAGCGGAGCGCCGGGCCGGGGTTTTCCTGCTGCTGGTGGCCGCGGCCGGGGCCGCTGTCCTCCTGCTGGCACAGGTCATCGGCAAACTCCAGACCAGTCAAGGACTTGGCGCAACGGTGCTGGCCTCGGTCACAGCGGGGAGTCTGCTGTTGGCTTGGAACAGCCAGGCGATCAGCCGCGCGACGCTGGTCTGCGGTCTTGTGGCGGTGATGCTTGCGGAGTTGACAGTGGGAGGCCTGATTGCCGGACTCCCCAGCCGGCACGCTCCCAACCGGAACTTCGCCCTCGATCCGCTGGCCAAGCTGTCCGGTGTCGCGGCCTTCCTTCGTACGCAGCCTCGTCCCTTCCGCGTGGCTATGAGCGACAAGGACGTGCCGTTCAACTTCGGTGACTGGTTCGGTATTGAGACAACTGGCGGTTACCTCGCCAGTCTCACCGGGAACATCAGCGATGCGGGCGTCAACTCACCCCCGGCCAGCCTGCTCGCTGGCGCCAGGTACTACCTGGGACGGTCACCGCAGCGGGACAACCAGCGGCTGGTCTTCGCGGACCCGAGTGGACTCAATCTGTACGAAGACCCGGATGCGTTTCCTCGCGCCTGGGCGGTGCATGAGATCGCGGAAGCCGACACACGACTCGAAGTTATCCACCTCATGTCAAACAAGAAAGGAATCTTAAGATCCACCGCCCCAACCACGGCCCGGGGCATCGCACTCCAGAAGTGCGCCGCGTCGGACCGGGTCGAGGTGCTGGAAAACCGTCCCGGCAGAACGGTTCTGGAGGCCGAACTGGGCTGCCGGGGGATGGTCGTGCTCTCCGAGGTGTTCTTTCCTGGGTGGCGCGCAACGGTGGATGGCCGCGAGGCACCCATTCACGAGGTGTACGGGTTCCTCCGCGGTGTCGTGGTGGATGGTGGCCGGCATCGCATCGAGATGGAGTACCGCCCGCGTTCGGTGTACGCCGGCGCGGCTCTGACGCTGGCCGGAACGGGGCTGGCGTTGGGCACCGCGCTGTCCGGTCTCCGGAGGCGGAAATCCGCTATACTCACTTCCTGATGAGGTGGTCAGGCGCCATTGTGTTGCTGGTGATGCTGGCGGGTTGCGCTCGCGTTCCAGAGAGTTACCCCCCTCCCATGCAGCGAAAGCCCTTGCCCGGCTTGGAGGAAGGGCCTTCCGGCATGGTGGTGAGCATGAGCGACGCCAACGCCGAGGCCTACTTCGTGCGTGACATCAGCCCGGCGCTGGAAGGCGGCCGCTGGCGGTGGACGAACGCTCGCCCGGAGCTAAAGCTCTATCTTCCAGAGACCAAGGGCCTGAAGCTGGTGTGGGAGTTCAGCATTGTCCCCGTAACCTTCGAGCGGACGGGGGCCGTGACCGTTTCCTTCTTTGTCAACCAGAAGCTCGCGGGCCGCGTGGCCTGTCCCGCTCCGGGCGAATACAAGTTCGAGCAGCCGGTCCCCCCGGACCTGCTGAAGCTTAACGATTTCAATCTGATTGCGGCACAGGCGGACAAGCTGTGGGTCTCGCCGACCGACGGAGCCAAGCTCGGCTTCACGATGACTCGAGCCGGGTTTCTCAAGTGATGCCTCCCACGCTCGGAATCCTCCTGGCCGCCGCCTTCACCGTTGTCTCCGCCATCGCGGCGGGCCGCCTGTTCCTCAGCCTGGTCCGATTCCGCGTCAAGGGAGCCGAACGCGCTCTGTTCTCCTTCGCCACCGGCTCGGCGCTGCTGAGTGTGGCGGTGTTCGCCCTGGCGGCGCTGCGAATCGCGCGCTGGGAGACCTTCCTGATGCTGGGGACCGGCCTGATCGCGGCTGCGCTTTGGCGTTGCGGCTGGAAAATGGGTCGGAGCGAGTTCCCCACCCTCGCACGCCTCCCCATCCTGCTGTTCCTGATCCCGTTTCTGATTTTCAGCCTCCTATACTTGGTTCAGGCCACCGCGCCGGAGATCAGCCCGGACGGTTCGACCTACCACCTGGGACTGGTCGCCCGCTACCTGCGCGAGGGCGGTTTTCGCACTGTTCCGAATAACATGTACGGCTACCTCTCCCAGGGCCTGGAGATGCTGTTCCTGTTCGCCTTCGCCTTCGGACGCCACTCGGCGGCGGCGCTGATTCATTGCGCTTTTCTGCTGGCTCTGCCGTGGGCGATGATCCTCTACGCGCGAAGATTCGGGTTTCCGGTGCCGGGGCTGGGGGCGGCGTTGCTGGTCTATCTGAGCCCGGTGGTCGGCATGGACGGCGCCTCGGCCTACAACGATGTGGCCGCAGCCTTCGCCGTGTTCGCGGTCTTCTATCTGCTGGAGATGTGGACTGAGAGCCTAGACGCCGGACTGCTGGCGCCGTTGGGGCTGATGGCGGGGTTCGCCTTCGCCATCAAGTACACCGCCTTTCTGGCCCTGCCCTTCGCCCTGGTGATGGTGGGAGTTCGGTTACGCCGCGACTGGCGGCGGCTGGTACGCGCCAAGTTGGTTGTGGCCGGGATGGCGTTGCTGATGATGGTTCCCTGGCTGGGCAAGAACTTGGTTACGGTGGGCAACCCGGTCGCCCCGTTTTTCAACCGATGGTTTCCAAATCAGCACGTATTCATCGAATTTGAAAAGACTTATTCCGCACATCTGCGTCGCTATCGGCTGACGAGCTGGCGGCAGTGGCCGATGGAAGCGACGACTCGCGGAAGGATTCTGGAGGGGTTCGTCGGCCCCGTCTTCCTGCTGGCTCCCCTCGCTCTGTTGGCGCTGCGCGACCGGCGCGGCCGCCGCCTGCTGCTGGCGGGCGGAGTGTTTGCCCTGACCTATCCCAGCAACGTCGGCGCGCGGTTCCTGGTTCCGCTTCTGCCATTTGTGTCGCTGGCCATGGCGCGGGCGCTCGACGGGCGGGGCCGGATCCTGCTGGCTCTGGCCTGGCTGCACGCCGTCCTCTCCTGGCCGCCCAACATGCGCTGGTATGCGGACTGCTACGCCTGGCGCATCCCGCGCTTCCCGATCCGGGCCGCGCTGCGCCTCGAGGCCGAACACGACTACCTCAACTTCCGGCTCGGCACCTACCCAGTGGCCCGGATGATCGAGGAGAAGGTTCCCCCCGGCGGGAAGGTCCTGGGCATCAACAACGTTCCCGAGGCCTACACCACCCGGGAGTACCTGACGGCGTACCAGTTCGCCCGCGGCAACACCTTGCAGCAGGTTCTGTGGAGCCCGGTGGCCGACCACTACAAGCCGACCGGCCGGTTCCGGTTCCGCTTCGCCCCCGGCCGCTTCACCGCCATGCGCGTTGTCCACACCGGAAGCGGCCTGCCGGACTGGGGGGTGAACGAACTGCGCTTCTACGACCGCGACCGGGAGCTTCCGCGGGAACCGTGGTGGCGGCTGCGGGCCAACCCGAATCCCTGGGACGTCCAGTTCGCCTTCGACAACGCCGTGGTCACGCCGTGGCGCGCGCGTGAGGCAACCTTCCCCGGCATGTTCGTTCAGGCCGACTTCGGCCGGGCGGAGCCGGTGGACTCCGCGCTGATCGAATGCGCCTGCGACATCCAGAAGACCGCCGTGCGCCTGGAGGGCCGCGACGAAGCCGGCGTCTGGCGCGCGCTCTCGGACAACCCCCAACGCTGGCGGGCGGAGATGCCGGCCGGCCTTCGCCGCCAGGCCACGGCCGAGATCAAAGCGCAGGGGATCGACTACCTGCTGATCTTCGACACCGACTTCCACGCCGACGACATCCGCTATCTGAGCCCCCTCTGGGGCCTGCGCCTTCTAGGTGAACGCAACCGCGCCCGGCTATACTTCATCGAGTGACCCCACTCGCGGAGGTTGGCATCTGTCTATGAACAGCGACTTCTCCCGCCGGA
>CAYOTD010000457.1:0-4733 GCA_964406685.1 uncultured Solibacteraceae bacterium
GGTGTGGCGGTGAAACCGGGAAAACCGACCCTCTGCGGCGTGATCGACGGCAAGCTTGTCCTCGGGATGCCCGGCTACCCGACATCGTGTTTGACCAACGGGTATGGCCTGCTGGCCCCCGCCCTGCGAAAGCTGGCGCATCTCCCGGCGGTGCACACGGGCGGGGTCGAGTTGCCCATGGCGCGGCGGTACACCTCGACGACCGGCCGGCATCAGTATCTCCCCGTCCGCATCGAGGGCGGCGAGGTTGCGCCGGCCTTCAAGGAGTCGGGGGCCATCACGTCCATGGCCGAGGCCGAAGGGTACATCGAGATTCCGGCGAACGTGGACCTTGTCGAAAAAGGAGAGCGGGTCCTGGTCAAGTTCTTCTGACAGTCTGCTGAAAAAGGCCCATCTGCTGCGTTGGTTCGCCTTGGCGCTCGCTGCGACGTACCTCCAGTACGTCTCGCTCGGCCATCGGCAAACCGCCTTGCAGCTTGACCCTTTTGAGCAGCCTGCCGGAGCGTTCTGACTCTGAGAGGGGAAACGCATGCAGTACTGTCGATCGGTGCACATGGCATTCGCCGTCCTCGCAATCGCCTTGGCGGCGACTACGGCTTGGGGTGGCGAGAGTCCGAGCAACACGACCGGGGTCTACGAGATGGAGGTCATGGGCGTCCAGGCGGACCCGCAGTCGGGAGCCCCCATGGTGTTCCTGCGTGGCAAGCAGGACAAGCGCGAGCTCGGCATGTTCATCGGTCCCTTCGAGGCACAGGCCATCGCGCTGCCTCTGCAGGGAGTCCGCCCACCTCGGCCGTACACGCACGACCTCATGCTGGCGGCGCTGCACCGCCTGAAGGCCAAGGTGAAGCGCGTCGTGATCACCGGGCTCCGCGACAACACTTACTTCGCGGACCTCGTCCTCGACGTTCAGGGGCAGGAGGTGCTGCTGGACTCCCGGCCCAGCGATGCGATCGCGCTCGCCCTGCGCGAGGATGCGCCGATCCTGGCGGCAGAGGCGGCGTTTGCCCGGTCCCCCCAATCCGCCGCCCCGGAGAGCGGCGAGCGGGCGAAACCATGATGCGCTGGCTGGCGCCCCCGGTCCTCGCGCTCGCCCTCGCGCTCGCGGCCGGGGCCGCGGACCCGCCACCGGACGAGCGGGCGCAGGAGGCGATCCAGCGCTACAACGCCGGCGTGGCGGCGCTGGCCAGGCGAGACCTGGAGCCTGCGCTGTTCCAGTTCCGGCAGGCCGTCCGCCTGAATCCCAACCTGGTCGAGGCGCAGCACAATCTGGGCATCACGCTCCTGGAGCTTCGCCAGCCCGGACCGGCGGCCGACGCGTTCACGCGCGTCCTGGAGCTGCAGCCGCACCATCTGGAGGCGCGACTGGGGCTTGGACTGGCATACCGCGCCCAAGGCGACCTCGAACGGGCGGCGGCCGAGCTATCGCGGGTCGTCCCGCAGAAAGCCGACGACCCGCAGCTGCAGCTCGCCCTGGGAGAGCTGTACCGCCGGCTGAAACGGCCCAAGGAGGCGGTGGCGCACCTCCGCGAAGCCGCCCGGCTGGCGCCGTCGGATGCGGGGATCCAGTTCCAGCTCGGCCTGGCCTGCGCGGACAGCGGGGAGCTGGATCAGGCGATGGCGGCGTTCCGGCGCACAGCAGAGCTCCGACCGGACGACGCCGACGCCTACTACAACCTCGGCGTCGTGGCAGGCGAGAAGATCCGCGCCCTCGTGGACGAGAGGGTTGCCGCCTACCGCAAAGCCGCGGAACTCCGCCCGACGCCGGCGGACGTCCATTACCATCTCGGCGTCGCGTATATCCAGAAGGCCCAGATCAGCCAGGTGGAGGAGAAGCGCGCCCTGCTCCAGCTGGCCCTGGAGCAGTTCCGGCTCTTCAGGCAATCGGCGCCGCAGGACCCCAAAGCTCCGGCCGCGGCGCACAACATCGAGGCGCTGGAGCCGCAGGTGAAGTAACCGCCCCGCCGGGGAGGATGTATCCGCAGATTACACAGCGCGGCCTGGGCGGCCGCAACCAAAATAACCGGCTTTCTTGATCCGCAGATTTCGCAGGTTGGCCTATTTCACGGGGAACCGAAAACTTCTCAGAAAAACACGATTCTGCGAGTGTGTAACACAGATTGTTTCGGAAAGGCCCTGGTCCCGGGGAATCGGCCAATCTGCGCAATCTGCGGATCGGTTGGTTCCCTCCGTGTCCACCGGGAGCCAATCGGCGGTCTTTTGCAGGAGGAGATCCGGTGAGCCTCCCGTTTGCCGGCCTGGTGACCTTCGCCATGGCGCCCCGCCTGGATCCGGCGGAGACACCGCCCCCGCACGCCGTGATTCTCGGCATTCCGACCGACGAAGGTGCGCGTCCACGCAGTTCCCCTACTACAAGCGGGGCCGCGGTTACTACGACCCCGAGCGAAATCGCCCCATGCTCCCCGCGCTGGAGCTTCGCGATGCCGGCGACGTCGGGATCGTGCCGACGCTTCCCGAAGAGAACGGCCGACGAATCACCGAGGCGGTCGCCGGCCTGCGCGCCTGCGGTGCGTTCCCGGTCTGCCTCGGCGGCGACCACAGCGTTACGCCCGCCATTCTGCGGGCGTTCGCGGACACGCCCGTGCACCTCGTGCAGATCGACGCCCACATGGACTTCGTGGACCGCCTGGCGGGCGCGGCGGAGACGCATGCCAGCCCCATGCGCCGTGCGCGCGAGATGCCGTGGGTGCGGAGCCTCACGCAGCTCGGCATCCGCAGCATCGTCTCCAGCGCCGAGGATTATGCGGCGGCCAGGGGGGCGGGCAACCGCGTCGTAACGACGAGCCAGCTCGGGGCTGCGCCGGAAATGGATTGGTGGGCCGACCTTAGCGGGGATGCGTACCTGACGCTGGACATCGACGCGTTCGATCCCGCGGTCGCACCCGGGACCGGTTTCGCCGAGCCGGGCGGCCTCGCGTACGCCGACGTGGCCCGTCTGGTCCGGCGGCTGGCGCGGCGGCTCCGCCTGCGGGGAATGGACCTGGTCGAGGTCAATCCCTACCTCGATGCGTCGCGCCGGACAGCCGTTCTGGCCGCGCGCACGATCCTCGAGGTCCTGAGCGCCGTCTTCGACCCAGCTGATGCACGCTGAGGATCTCGACAGGGCCGGTTTCTCCACAGATTTCGCAGATTGCACAGATGCTCTCGGAAGTGTTCCCTCGATGAAATCGGCCAATCTGCGAAATTTGCGGATTCATAATGCCCGTTCTGCCCGCGCCGTCTCTGCGGGTCGGCGCTCTTCCGGGAGTGGCGTTCGGACCGACGAGGAAAACGACGATACCGCCCAAGCTCTTCACGCTTGATGAGGCCAACCGCCTGCTCTCCGTGCTGGAGCCCCGGCCGCGCGACGGCTTCGGCCGTCCGGCGCAGGGGGCGTGTCAAACACCGCGGGTCCAGAGATTCTGGTAGCGCGGGAACGTCTTCCGCAAGGCGGCGGCCTCGGCGTCCGTGGCCGCGACGAAGCGCGGCAGCATCACCTTGCTGAAGGCGCGGCTGCCGGCGAACTCGACCTCCGCGGCGGCGACCGGCTGCCAATCGGCCGTGACGATGAGGGCCTCCGTCTGCCAGATCCGGCCTTTGGGGTCCGACGTCCGGACCGACGACCGGGGGCCCAGGGCCAGGAGCGGCGTCGCGTGGGCCACGGCCTTGCCGACGGTCACGACCAGGCGGCTGGACAGTCCGCACTCCCCTTGTCGCAGCGCCCCCATCCACCAGCCGAGCTCGTCGCCCACGATGATGTGGTACCCCGGAAAAAGGCTTCCATCCTCGCACCGGAAGTGGGCCTGAGGCGTGAGGCGCTTCCATACGAACAGGTCGTCACACTCGAAGCGGACCTGGGCGCCTCGAGGATTCCGGAAACCGCACCCCAGGCAGAATTCGTACCCCGGGACCGTGAACGGTTCGGCCCGCGGGGCTTCCCATGCGCGCCGGAGATCCGCCGACGGCGCCGGCAGCGCAGCCGGAGAGACGCTGGCCTCCACGACCGGTCGGTCTTCCCGCAGAATCCGGCTGTACCAGACGCCGCCATCCCGCGCCACCTCGGCCCGCAGCGGCGCGTCGAGAGGTATCTCTCGGTGCAGCGCGACCTCGATCCGAAGGGGCCGGGGCAACACCCTCTCGCCGCCGCGCTCGCCGGCCACCATGCGGACCATCTCGAAGAGCAGGGCGGCCGCACCCCCTCCGTGTCCAGCCTCGGGCGGCCCCTGGAGGTCCGCCGGGAACGTCGCCACGGCACGCATCCGGTCCAGCTTGAGCAGTTCAACCTTCAGGCGCCCGCGCAGATAGGCTTCCATGGATTCTTGCGTCATGATCACCTCGGAAGGGAGAAGCCAATGTAAAACCGACAACCGACAATGAGAAGCCGGTCAAGTTTTCACATTGGTCGGTTCTCGGTTTTACATTTTTCATTGTTCCCGTTAGAAGCGCGCGCCGAGCTTGTGCAGCTCCTCCCAGGCCCGCGTGTTGCCGGAATCCATTGCGAGGACTTCGCGGAACCGCTGGTCCGCCTCCTCCCGCCCTGCCGGGCCGGACGCCGCCAGCGCAATGCCGAGGTTGAGCCGCCAGGTGACGTACTCGACGTTGGTCCGGAGGGCCTGGCGGTATGCGGCCGCGGCCTCCGGATAGCGCTGGAGGCGAATCAGCGTCTCGCCGCGCCGAGCGTGAAGCTCTCCGCTCGTCTCGCCCAGCGCGGCCGCCGCGTCCAGGGCTTCGAG
>CAYOTD010000458.1:0-4697 GCA_964406685.1 uncultured Solibacteraceae bacterium
CCGGTGGCCTCGAGGGCGAAGCCCTCAACCGAGGAGTCGACTACCCGGGCGGAAAAGATTTCGGCCTCTTGGAGGATAGCGGTGCGGTTATCGAGACTGGAGCGCACGCGCAGCAAGACCATCTCGCGGGCTACGGCCGGAGCCTCGGAGAGGTCGGAGGCCTGGAGGACGTTGACGATCTTGTTCATCTGCTTGATGACCTGGCGCCGGAGGCTGGGATCGACGTCGACGACGATGGTCATGCGGGACAGCATCGGGTCGAGCGTTCGCGCGACGGTCAGGCTCTCAATATTGTAACCGCGGGAGCTGAGGACGCCGGTGATGCGCATGAGAGCGCCGGGCTTGTTTTCAACGAGTAGTGAAATCACCTGTAGCATACGATTCCTCCGGACGGACTATTTCGGCACGGCGACGGGCTTGGGCGGGCCGAGCACCATTTCGTTGACGGCGGCGCCGGCGGGCACCATCGGGTAGACGTTTTCAAACGACGAAACGCGGACATTGAGCAGGAACGGGCCGGGTTCGTCGACAGCCTGCTGAAGGGCGGGAGCAAGCTCGATGGGACTTTCCACCGTGCGGCCCTTGAAGCCATAGGCGGCGGCGAGTTTCTGGGCATCGGGGAAAGTGTCGAGCTGAACCGACGACAGGCGGTTGTTGTAGAACAGGTCCTGCCACTGGCGGACCATGCCGAGGTGGCCGTTGTTCATGACGACGATCTTGACCGGCAAGCCGTGGTTGTTGATGGTGGCGAGCTCGGGGATGGACATCTGAAACCCGCCGTCGCCGCAGATGGCAAAGACGAGCTTGTCCGGGTTGGCGAACGAGGCGCCCATAGCCGAAGGGAGGCCGAACCCCATCGATCCGAGACCGCCGGAGTTGATCCAAAGACGGGGCTTGTTGAAGCGGATGAACTGGGCGGCCCACATCTGGTGCTGGCCGACATCGGAGCAGACGATGGCTTCGCCCTTCGAGATGCGATCGATCTCGACCATCAGATGCTGCGGCTTGATTTCGCTGGCAGAGATGGCCGGTTGAAGGGGGTGTTCGCTCTGCCAAGTGCGGATCTGCTTCCACCAGGCGGCGCGTGCCGGGGCGTTCTCCTCGCTCATGGCGGGCTTCAACTCGGCGAGCACCTTGTTGATCTTGCCCAAAACCCGCTTGGCATCACCCACGATGGGAAGATCCGCGTTGCGGTTCTTGCCGATCTCGGAGGGGTCGATGTCCACGTGAATGATCTTGGCGTGGGGCGCAAACGACGCCAGGCGGCCGGTAACCCGGTCGTCGAAGCGGGTGCCGAGAGCGATCAGCAGGTCGCAGCCGGTCATGGCCATGTTGGCGGCGTAGCTGCCGTGCATGCCGGGCATGCCGATGAAGTTGCGGTGAGAGGAGGGCAAACCGCCGAGTCCCATCAAAGTGCAGACGGCCGGGACGTCGATCACTTCGGCCAACTCGCGGAGCTCGTCGGCGGCCCCCGAAGAGACAATGCCGCCACCGGCGTAGACCATCGGGCGTTTCGCCTCCCACATCATCTGGGCGGCGCGCCGAATCTGGCCGGTGTGTCCCTCCGTGTAGATCTTGTAGCCAGGGAGGTGAATCGAAGTCACCGGAACGTAGCGAGTCTGAGAAGCGAAGACGTCCTTCGGAATGTCAATCAGGACGGGGCCGGGACGGCCAGTCTTGGCGAGGTAGAAGGCCTCATGAACCACGCCGGGCAGATCGGCGATGTTCTTCACCAGGTAGTTGTGCTTCGTGCACGAACGGGTGATACCGAAGGTGTCGGCTTCCTGGAACGCGTCGCTGCCGATCAGCTTGGTGGCGACCTGACCGGTCAGCGCAACCATCGGAGTGGAGTCCATCATCGCGTTGACAAGGCCGGTGACGAGGTTGGTGGCGCCCGGGCCGGAGGTGGCGCAGCAGACGCCAACCTTGCCGGTGGACATGGCATACCCAGAGGCGGCGAAGGCCGCATTCTCCTCGTGACGGACCAGAACATGACGTATCGGGTGCTCGTAGATGGCGTCGTAGAAGGGGAGCGTGACACCGCCGGGATAGCCGAACATGCACTCCACGCCTTCGCGCGTAAGACACTCGAGCAACATCCTCGCGCCGCTCATCAAGTCGGATGACATATACCCACCTTTCCGCAGTCAATCGCTGAATGCCACGGGCCGGCGAGATGCCAGCACATAGCAAAAAAGGCCACCGGGCCGGGTTTGCTTCCCCGCCAGTGGCCTTCGGTTCGTTTCTGCCGAAGTCGCTCAGGCGGGGCCGGCTACGATGACCCCAATAATCGCGACGACGATAATGGCGATGCTGAACTCCCGAACGAGCGTAGACAGGGAATCGGACGCTTGCGCGTACACCCGACCTCTCTTGTCGCTCAGAAGCTCCACGTAACGAGGGTACCTGAAAAGCCGCGGAAATGCAAGCGGCGCTTCGCATAGGATTCGCAAATGCAAGTATTCCTGTTGGCGTGTTGTGTGAGGCAACGAGTTGCCGCCTCGTGAGGCAGTCACAACGGTTGACGAATAAACACACGCTTATTTTTCAACACCTTCACTGACGAGCCGGAATGGTTCACGAAGGGGCGAGTGGTAGTCTCAGACCAGCGGGGGCCACTGCGGTAACCAGCGCGAGACAGCGAATGATGCTGGATGCAGCTAGGGAGGAGCCTGGATGAGTGCGACGGTCAGGAAGGGAAAGACGAGAAAAGCGGGGGCCCGTCCGGGAAGAGCGATCGACAAGGCGGCACTGGTCAACAGACTACTGAATTCCATCGAGCGGCGGCTGGAGAAGGACGAACTGAAGGCGACCTTGGGGGACTTCATCCGGCTGCTGCAACTGCAAAAGGAACTGGAAGACGAAGAGCCACGGGAGATCGAGGTCAGATGGGTGGAACCGGAGCCGGTAAGTGCGAACGAAGGATAGAGTATCGATCACTGCCATCCCAGGCACGGTTCCACTCATCCGATGCGCGATTCAAAGGTTTCTCGGGGCCGATCGGGTCAGGTAAGAGCCAGGCGCTGTGCCAGGAAGCAATCCGCATGACTTACATGAATCCGGGCCGGTTGGGGCTGGTGGGCGCACCGACTTACCCTATGCTGCGGGATGCGACACAGAGCACGTTGTTCGAGATCCTGGACCGGAACCGGATTCCGTACGACTTCAACAAGGCCGAGAACGTCCTTGTGATGCGCGACACCAGGTCGCGAGTGGTCTTTCGAGCCGTAGACGAGTTCGACCGGTTGAGGGGCACGAACCTCGCGTGGTTCGGACTGGATGAGTTGACATACACGGCGGAAGAGGCCTGGCTGGTCCTCGAGGGGCGGCTGAGAGACCCGAGGGCGAAGCGTTTGTGCGGGTTCGCGGTATGGACGCCCAAGGGGTACGACTGGGTCTACCGACGATTCCTGGAGGAGCCGGTGGAAGGGTACCATGCCGTCATCGCCCAAGCGTTCGAGAACCGGCACCTGCTGGAGCGGATTCCGGATTTCTACGAGCGGCTGCGGCGCAGCTATGACGAGAAGTTCTTCCGGCAGGAGGTGTTGGGCGAGTACGTGAATTCCAGTGGAGGCCGGGTCTACGACCAGTTCGACCGCAAGCTGCACCTGGCGGAAGTGGGCGTGGACAAGAGCATGCCGCTGCTATGGGCGCTGGATTTCAACGTCGATCCGATGTGTTCGGTGGTGGCGCAGGTATCGGGCGAAAACGTGCGCGTTCTGGACGAGATCGTGCTGAGCCGGGCCACGACGCACCAAGCCTGCGAGGAGTTCCACGCGCGATATCCAGCGCACGCCGCGGGCGTGGTGGTCTATGGGGATGCGTCGGGCGGGCGGATGCAGACAACCGGAAGTTCCGACTACCAGATCGTCCAGAGTTACTTCCGGGAGACCGGCTACGATCGATGCACTTACAAGGTTCCGAAGGCGAATCCGGCCGTGCGGGACCGAGTGATGCTATTCAACGCGAAGCTGAAGTCGGCGTCCGGAGAGGTCCACCTACTGATCGACCACAAGTGCAAGGGACTGGTAAGGGACCTGGAGCAGGTGGTCTACAAGGCCGACAGCATGGTGATCGACAAGGAGCGGGATCCGCGACTGACGCACCTTTCCGACGCCCTGGGTTACCTGATCTGGCAGGAATGCCGGGGGCTGCCGCTGGTTGGGCACAGAGACCAGAGACTGATTTGAGCCTGGAGCAAAGGAGTCGGCAACGGTGAAGGAGATTGAACGCGAACATCCGGAGTATGCGGCCAGGAAGGCGACGTGGCGGATGTACCGGGACCTGTACGCCGGAGGGATGCAACTGAAGGCCAACGCCGCGGAGTACCTGAACCGAAGGCAGAAGGAGCCCGCCGACGTCTACGGCGAGCGGTTGAGCCATGTCTTCTACGAGAACTACATCGGCTCGATTATCGACTGGTACGCGGCGACGGTGTTCCGGCGAGAGCCGTTGCTGACCTTGGACGGCATCAATCAGGGCGGACGGCAGTTCTTCTCGGAGTTTGTCGAGAACTGCGACCTGAAAGGCACGGCGCTGACGGACTTCTTCCGGCGGCGACTGGTGGATGCGTTGGTCTACGGCAAAGGCTACATGCTCGTGGACTTTCCGCGGACGCAGATCCGCCCCAGCACGAGGGCCGAAGAGGAGGCGGTAGGGGCTTCGCGGGCCTACCTAGTGGAGTGCTCGGTGGAGGA
>CAYOTD010000459.1:0-4691 GCA_964406685.1 uncultured Solibacteraceae bacterium
CCCAGGCTCTGCTTCAGCCAGATCTCCCACAGGCTCACCGCGCTGATGAAGATGGAATTCTCCGGATTCGAAATGAGACTGCGGGCCTGGGGTGTCAGAGACGAGTCGTTCGCCAGCCACCAGAGCAGGACGTGCGTATCGAGGAGAAGCTTCACTCGCTCCGCGTCCCCGCTCCGAATGCTTCGGCGATGTCGTCAGGCAGGACGTCGAAATCCGGCGCGATCTGGATTTCTCCCGCCATGGAACCGGGCTTCCGCGGCCGGGCCGGTCCCCGGTAGGCGACCAGCCGCGCCACCGGCCACGTAGACGCCCGCGTTCGCGTTCGCGCTGATCTCGTTGCCCTGGATCACCTGTTCAATCAGGGCGGAAAGCTCGGCCTTGGCCTGCGAGATGTTGCGCACAACCACATTGTGAGTATATCACAGACCAGATCTGGTCTGGTCTTTTTGCCATAGGGCGCCAACCGCGCGAGCGATGCGTGGGAAGGGGCATGCGGCGATATAATTGTGCCCGTGGGGGAACGGACTCGTCCGACGAAACAGACCGTTTCCTTCTCGCTGAACGGCAATCCGGCCTCGGTGACAGGAGACGGGGACAGGATGCTGCTTTGGGTGCTGCGGTACGACTTCGGCCTCACCGGGGTCAAGTACGGCTGCGGCGACGGGATGTGCGGCGCCTGCACCGTGCTGGTCGACAACCACCCGGTGCGGTCGTGCGTCACGCCGGTCAAGGATGTCGCCGGCAAGCAGGTCGTGACCATCGAGGGGTTGAGCCGGACCGGCAAACGCCACCCGCTCCAGGAAGCGTTCCTGAAGCGCCAGGCCTTCCAGTGCGGCTACTGCACGCCGGGCATGATCCTCAGCGCCTACGCCCTGCTGCGCGGCAACCCGCGGCCCACTCGCGAGGAAATCGTGCGCCACATGGACGGCAACCTGTGCCGCTGCGGATCGTACAAGCGCATCATCGACGCCATCGAGGATGTCGCCAGCCGCGGAAAGAGAGCCGCCGGTGAAGCAGGCTGACCTGAGCCGCCGCGAGTTGCTGGCCCTGGCCGGCCCGGGGCTGTTCGTCTTTGTGCCGGCGGAGCTGGCGGAAGCGCAGCAGGGCTATCCGGCCGATTTCAACGCTTACCTGCGGATCGGCGCCGACGGCCGTACCGGCTGCTTTGTGGGCAAGGTCGAGTTGGGCCAGGGCTCGCAGACCGCGCTGGCCCAACTGTTGGCCGAAGAGCTCGACGTCGCCCTCGACACGGTGGACGTCGTGATGGGCGACACCGGCCTCTGCCCGTGGGATCGCGGCACCTTCGGCTCGCAGAGCATCCGGATCTTCGGTCCCGTGCTGCGCGCCGCGGGCGCGGAAGCTCGCGCGGTTCTTCTTCAGATGGCGGCCGAACGCCTCCAGGTCCCCGCGGATCGGCTCCGGGTGAAGGACGGCGTCGTCACCGACAGCGCCGCGCCGGGCAAACAAATCCGCTACGCCCAACTGGTCGAGGGCCGGCGTATCGAGCGACATCTTGCAAACACGGCCGTCAAACCGGCGGCCGCCTACGCCGTCGTCGGCCGCTCGCCCGCCCGCAAGGACGGCATCGAAAAGGTCACCGGCAAGGCACGTTTCGCGGCCGATCTGGCGCCCCCCGGAACGCTGCACGCGCGCATCCTGCGGCCGCCGGCGCACGGCGCGACGCTCACCTCCGCCGATACCTCCGCCGCCGAAAAGGTCGAAGGCGCGCGAGTGGTCAAAGACGGCGACCTGGTGGCCGTGCTGCACGAGCGGCCCGATGTGGCCGATAAGGCCCTGTCGCTGGTCAAGGCGCAGTTTGCCCGGCCGCGCCCGGGCCCCACTGACCGCTCCATCTTCGACCACCTGCTGAAAACCGCGCCTTCCGGCCGGGTGGTGGCCGAAAGCGGCAGCATCGAACAGGGTACGAAGCTGGCCGCCACCCTGGTTGAGCGGACGTATCTGAACAGCTACGTCGCGCACGCGCCCATGGAGACGCACTCGGCCCTGGCCGCGATCGAGAACGGCAAGCTCACCGTGTGGGCTTCGACCCAGACGCCCTTCCCCTTGCAGCAGCAGTTGGCCCAGACTCTCAAGCTGGAGCCGCAGAACGTGCGCGTGGTGACGCCTTATGTCGGCGGCGGCTTCGGCGGCAAGAGTTCCTCGCGCCAGGCCATCGAGGCGGCGCGCCTGGCGAAGCTCACCGGCAAGCCGGTGCAGGTGGTCTGGGACCGCGCCGAAGAGTTCTTCTACGACACCTTCCGCCCGGCCGCAGTGGTGCGCATCGTGTCGGGACTCACCGCTGCCGGCCGCATCCCCGTATGGGACTTCAAAGTCTACTGCGCGGGCGACCGCGAAGCGAAACAGTTCTACGATATCCCGCACCAGCGCACCGTCTCGGCCGGAAGCTGGGGCGGCAACCCCGGCGGCCTGCACCCCTTCGCTGTAGGTCCGTGGCGCGCCCCGGCGGTGAACACCAACACCTTCGCGCGGGAATCGCACATCGACATCCTGGCGGCCCAGGCCAACGCCGACCCGTTGGCCTTCCGCCTGGCGCACCTGAGCGACAAGCGCATGATCCGCGTGCTGGAGGCCGCCGCGAAGCAGTTCGGATGGAAGCCCGGCCGCGCGCCCACCGGGCGAGGCGTGGGCGTGGCCTGCGCCATCTATCTCGGCACCTACGTCGCCACCATGGCGGAGGTGGCGGTGGACAAGGCCAACGGGCGCGTCCGAGTGAAGCGCGTGGTCTGCGCCCAGGAGCAGGGTGTTATCGTCAGCCCCGACGGTTCGCGCCAGCAGATCGAAGGCGCCATCACCATGGGACTCGGTTACGCCCTCACAGAGGAGGTGCGGTTCAAAGACGGCGAAGTCCTCGACCGCAGCTTCGACACCTACCAGATCCCGCGGTTCTCCTGGCTGCCGAAGATCGAGCCGGTGCTGGTGGAGGACACCACCATCGCGGCCTCCGGATGCGGCGAGCCGCCCATCGTCACCATGGGGGCCGTCCTGGCCAACGCCATCTACGACGCCTGCGGCGCCCGCCTGCTGCAACTGCCCATGACGCCCGAGCGAATCAGGACCGCCCTGGCCTATTCATAGCGCAGCACGGTCACCGGGTTCACGCGGCTGGCCCGCAGCGCGGGCGCCACTCCCGCCAGCGCCGCCACCGCCAGCAGCCCCAGCGCCGCCACCAGGATCGTGGTCGGCTTGTGAGGCTCGATGCCGAAGAGCTGGCTGCGCACCAATTGCGTCAGCCACCAGGAGGCCGGCAGAGCGACGGCAATCCCGATCGAGGCCAGCGCCAGCACCTCGCGCAACACCATCCGCGCCACGTCGGCCGATTCGGCGCCCAGTGCCATCCGGATGCCGATCTCCCGCGACCGCCGCGCCACCCCGTACGCCGTCACACCGTACAGCCCCATGACGGCCAGCAGCGACGCCAGAAGGCCATACGCCGTCGACAGGTAGGTCACCAGCCGCTCCAGCGACAGCGAGCGGTCCAACTGGTCCTCCATGGTGAGCAGATCGAAGAGCGGCACATCGGCATCGAGATTGCGCATCTCATTCCGAACCGCGGTGAACGTCCGGGTGGTCTCCAGCCGCGAGCGGACATAGAACACCCTGCTGGTGGGCGACGCGGCCTGGGCGGAACAGACAAACACCTGGCGCGGCGTCTCCTCCCGCAACTGCTCGTACTTGGCGTCCGCGACCACGCCGATGATCTCGTGATCCAGCTTCACATTGGGGCCGCGCCCCATGCCGATGTGAAAACCTAGCGGGCTGCGCCCGGCAAAGTACCGCCGGACGAAGGTCTCGTTTACGATCGCCACCTTGGGCGCCCGGATGTGGTCCCGCTCGTCGAAGTCGCGGCCCTCCCTGAGGGTCATGCCCAGGGTCTTGAAGTACCGCGGGGCGATCGAGTTGAAGTAGGGATTGGTGTCCTCGTTCTCCTTGGCCTGGTAGCCCTCGATGGTGACCGTCTGGGTCCAGTCGTCGCCTTCCAGCACGCCCACGGCGGCCAGCGAGGCCGACTCCACCCCGGGCAGGGCTTCCAACCGCTGCTGCGCCTGGGTGTAGAACGCGTGGGTGCGCTCGGCGTTGTAGCCGCTCAGGGCCGGGTTGACGGCGAACCGGATCAGGTTGGTGACACGGAACCCGGGGTCCACCAGGCGCAGGTTGCGCAGGCTCTGGACGAACAGCCCGCTGCCCACCAGCAGAACCAGCGCCAGAGTCACCTGCGCCGCCACAAGCACCTTGCGCGTTCCCGCGCCGTGGCCGCCCAGGATCGAGCCGGCCTGTTCCTTCATGGCGGTTATCAGGTCGGTGCGCGACATCTGAATGGCCGGCAGAAGGCCAAACAGCAGCGCCGCCACCAGGGAAGCCCCAAACGCGAAAGCCAGGGTGCGCGGGTCCGGCGAGAGTGAAAACGCGCCGCGGATCTGCTCGGTGGGAGCCAGCGGCAAGATCGCGCGGTTGGACCAGTAGGCGATCACCGGCGCCAGCGCGCCCCCGGCGAAGGCCAGCACCAGGCTCTCGACGAAAAGCTGGCGAACGATGCGCCAGCGCCCCGCGCCCAGGGCCAGCCGCACGGCCAGTTCCTTCCGCCGGCCGGTGGCGCGCGCCACCAGCAGGTTCGAGACGTTCGCGCAGGCGATCAAAATCACCAGCCCCCCAAGTCCGGCCAGCACCGTCAG
>CAYOTD010000460.1:0-4683 GCA_964406685.1 uncultured Solibacteraceae bacterium
AACGTAGGGGTTATGGGCCAGGGGCTACTCGAAGTCGTAAATCTGCACCTTGGTCCAGCAGGGGCTGAAGTTCTTCAGGAAGGCTTGGTGGAGCGGATGCACCTGGTACACGTCGTGTCCGGTCCCATCCTCAAACACCACGGCCAAGCCAAAGGTGTAGCTGGCATCAATGATGGGGCGGGGGGGCGTCGGGGCGGGGGTTGCCCAACAGGCCGGCGACGCGGTCGCGCATCTCACCGGCGGCCTTGTTGGTAAAGGTCACGGCCAGCACGGCGGATGCGGGAACTCTTTCCTTTTGAATTAGATACGCAACGCGGTGGGTGATGACGCGGGTTTTGCCGCTGCCGGCGCCGGCCAGGATGAGCAGGGGTCCGGTGACGTGCCTAACCGCTTCTTGTTGTTGGGGATTGAGTCCCTCAAGGAAATCCATGAAAGTAGTAGCTTTCGCAATTCTAACATGCCGGGGCCGAGCCCATCGAAGCGGGCGGGATTCGAGGGGAGGGAGGGCCGAATCGACAAAAAAAGTTCGAAAATGTCGTGAATAGGCCTTGCAGTATCCCAGTACTACTGGTAAATCTATAACATGCCTCCGAAAAAAGTACTAGCCTCCCCCGAGATCGGCGGTACTATCGAAACCCAATTGAGGTATCTCTACGCGCGGAAGTCCGTTCTGGATCAGTTGATTCGCAGTCTGGAAGAGTACTGCGAGGATGTCAGCTCCATTCCGCGGAAGCAGGCCGGCAGCACGCCGATGGCGTTCGCTGCGCGCAGTCTGGCTTCGTAGCCGGAGCCTCAGCGAACGGCGCCGTCGTGCCCGAAGACTCAGGATGCTAGAATCGATTCAGGGCTAGCTTTCCTGGGGGAAATGACACAGACATACCGGCAACAGGCGCTAACTGACGCATTGCAGGAACGGATTGTTGTGCTGGACGGTGCCATGGGCACAATGATCCAGCAGCGGCAGCTCGGCGCGGCGGATTTTGGAGGTCCGGCTCTAGAGGGCTGCAACGAGAACCTGGTTCTGACCCGCCCGGATGTGATCCTGGGCATCCACCGGGCGTATCTTGACGCAGGGGTCGATGTTGTCGAGACCAACTCGTTTGGGGCGACATCTCTGGTTCTGGCCGAATATGGCCTGGGAGACCAGGCCTACCAGATCAATCTCGCCGCGGCGCGGCTGGCGCGGCAGGCCGCGGAGGAGTATTCCCGCCCCGGCCGTCTCCGCTTTGTCGCCGGCGCCATCGGTCCGACGACCAAGGCCATCACCGTTACCGGAGGTGTGACCTTCGGCGAGCTGGTGGACCATTTCCACGGGCAGGCGAAAGCGCTGGTGGAGGGCGGGGCCGACCTGTTGCTGGTGGAGACCTGCCAGGACACGCGCAACACGAAGGCCGCGCTGCTGGCCGCGGGCCGGGTGGAGCGGGAGATCGGGCGGAAGATCCCCGTGATGGTCTCGGGAACCATCGAGCCGATGGGGACGATGCTGGCCGGGCAGGCGGCGGATGCGTTCTGGGTGTCGGTTTCCCATGCCGGGCTGCTGTCAATCGGATTGAACTGCGCCACCGGGCCGGAGTTCATGACCGACCACCTGCGGACGCTGAGCGAGATGGCGGGGACCTACGTTTCCTGCTATCCCAACGCCGGGCTGCCGAACGAGGAGGGGAAGTACCTGGAGACGCCGCAGAGTCTGGCCGCGCAACTGGAGCGGTTCGCCGATCACGGCTGGCTGAACCTGGTGGGCGGCTGCTGCGGGACGACGCCGGCGCACTTGCGGGCCATCGCGCAGATGGTAGAGGGCAAGGCGCCGCGCCGGCCGCCGGAGGCACGGAGGCGGTCCTACTACAGCGGGATCGACCTGGTGGAAGCCGAGGAATCGAACCGGCCGCTGCTGGTGGGCGAGCGGACCAACGTCATCGGCTCGCGGATTTTCAAGAACCTGATCGCGGCCGAGAAGTGGGAGGAGGCCAGCGAGGTGGCGCGCCGGCAGGTGCGCAACGGCGCGCAGATCATCGACGTCTGCTTGCAGTCCAGCGAGCGGGACGAGTTGGGAGATATTCCGCCGTTCTACGAGCGGCTGATCCGCAAGGTGAAAGCGCCGCTGATGATCGATTCCACCGACCCGGCGGCGGTGGAACTGGCGCTGACCTACTGCCAGGGCAAGAGCATCATCAATTCGGTCAACCTGGAAGACGGCGAGGAGAAGTTCGAGCGCCTCTGCCCGCTGGCGCGCTCCTACGGGGCGGCGCTGGTGGTGGGCACCATCGACGAAGACCGGCAGCAGGCGCAGGCCTTCACCCGGGAGCGGAAGCTGGCCATCGCCGAGCGCAGCGTGGGGCTGCTGACGGGAAAATACGGGATTCCGGCCGAGGACCTCATCATCGACCCGCTGGTGTTTCCCTGCGCCACCGGCGATGAGAACTACATCGGCGGGGCGGTGGAGACCATCCAGGCGATCGCCCTGATCAAGCAGAAGCTGGCGGGCGTGCGGACCATCCTGGGCATCTCGAACGTTTCTTTCGGCCTGCCGCCGGCGGCGCGCGAGGTAGTCAACTCGGTCTTCCTGTACCACGCCACCAAGGCCGGCCTCGACCTGGCCATCGTCAATGCCGAGAAGCTGGAGCGGTTTGCCTCGCTCGACCCGGCGGAGCGGAAACTGGCCGAAGACCTGCTGTTCAATACGCCGCCGCCGGGGATGGCCGCTCCCCAGGACTGGCGCCAGCAGACGCGCGAGCAGAAGACCGCCATCAACCACCACCACATCGCGGCCATTACCGAGCATTTCCGGACGGCGAAGGAGAAGGAGAAGGCGCGCGGCCAGGACCTGCCGCTCGACCAACGGTTGGCCAACTACATCATCCAGGGCACCAAGGACGGCCTGATCGAGGACCTGGAGCGCAAGCGGGCCGAAGGCGCCGCGCCACTGGAGATCATCAACGGCCCGCTGATGGCGGGCATGAACGAGGTCGGGCGGCTGTTCAACAACAACGAGCTGATCGTGGCCGAGGTGCTGGAGTCGGCCGAGGCGATGAAGGCCGCCGTGGCGCACCTGGAGCCGTTCCTGGAGAAGAGCGAGACAGCGGCGCGCGGGAAGGTGATCCTGGCGACGGTGAAGGGCGATGTCCACGACATCGGGAAGAACCTGGTCGAGATCATTCTGAGCAACAACGGATACCGGGTGGTGAACCTGGGCATCAAGGTGCCGCCGGAGGAGTTGATCCGCGCCCACCAGGAGCACGCTCCCGATGCCATCGGGCTGTCGGGGCTGCTGGTGAAGAGCGCGCAACAGATGGTGGTGACGGCGGAGGATTTGCGCGGGGCGGGGATCCGCGTGCCGCTGCTGGTGGGGGGCGCGGCGCTGTCGGAGAAGTTCACCAAGTCGAAGATCGGGCCGGCCTATGCTTCGGCGACCTTCTACGCGCGGGACGCGATGACGGGGCTGCGGCTGCTGAACGAGATCATGGATCCGGCGGCGCGCGAGGCGCTGCTGGAGGCCAACACGCACACCGCGCCGGGCGAGTGGCGCGAGCGGGAGATCGAAGCGGGAGCGCCGGTTTCGGAGGGGCGCAGTCCCAAGGTGCGCACCGGGATTCCCATTCCGCGGGCGCCGTACCTGGAGCGTAAGCGGCGCGAGGTGCCGCAGTTGGCCGAGGTGTGGGAGTATGTCAACCCCTACATGCTCTACGGCCGCCACATGGGGTTCAAGGGCAACTTCGAGAAGCAGCTTTCCGCGCGCGATCCCAAGGCGCTCGAACTTCACCAGAAGATGGAGGAGGTGAAGCGGAAGGCGGCGGGCTTTCTGAAGATCCGGGCCGTGTGGCGGTTCTTCGAAGCCGAACGCGAAGGCAACGCGATCCATTTGTTCGAGCCCGGCGCGAGGTCGCCTGTGCACACGTTCCGTTTCGGGCGGCAGCCGAAAGCGGACGGGCTGTGCCTGAGCGATTACGTGCTGGATGCGGTGGACGGGGCCCGCGACCACATTGCGCTGTTCGTGGTGACGGCGGGGGAGCGGGTGCGCGAGGAATCGGAGGCGGCCAAGCAGCGGGGCGAGTTTCTGCTGGCGCACGGTCTCCAGGCGCTGGCGATCGAGACGGCCGAGGCGTGCGCGGAGTGGCTGCACCGGAGGCTGCGCGAAGACTGGGGCTTTCCCGATCCGCCGGGAATGACCATGCAGGAGCGGTTCACCTCGCGGTACCGCGGCAAGCGCTACAGCTTCGGCTACCCGGCGTGCCCCAACCTGGACGACCAGCAGGGAATCTGGAAGCTGCTGCGGCCGGAGGAGATCGGCGTCGAGCTGACCGAAGGCATGATGATGGAGCCGGAGGCCAGCGTCAGCGCGCTGGTGTTCCATCACCCCGATTGCGCTTACTTCACCGCGGCCGAGGCGGGGGAAGAGGCGCCGGTTCCGGCGTAGAGTCCGACCGTCAATCCAGCGGGATTTCGAAATAGAAGAGATCCTTGCCGGTGCCGGCCTGGCGGATGCCGGCCAGGTAGAGGCGCGCGCCTTCGCGGTAGGCGACCTGGAAATAGAAGAAGCCGTGCGCCGATTCGCCCGGCGGGAGCATCCTGGCCGCGAAGGCGCGGCCTTCGATTTCCCAGGCGTCCAGCGGGTTCTTGCCGCGGCGGGGAAGGCGGGGGCGGCCGTCGGGAATCTGGCCGTACTTCCGGCCGCCGCTGCCCAGGTAG
>CAYOTD010000461.1:0-4672 GCA_964406685.1 uncultured Solibacteraceae bacterium
CGGGCGATGCCCACCGCGGCGCGGGGGTTTTCGAAAGCCACAAGTGTTCCACGTGCCATGCGGTGAACGGCAAGGGCGGCTCGTCGGCGCCCGACCTCGGCCGCACGCCGGGGCGCGAATTCACGCCGTCTTCGATGGCGGCCACCCTGTGGAATCACGCGCCCGCCATGTGGCAGGCGATGGAAAAGTCCGCCATCGAGAAACCCCGGCTCACACCGGAGCAGGCGGCCGACCTGTTCGCCTTCTTCTACTCGGCGCGCTACTTCGAGAAACCGGGCGACGCCGGACGCGGCAAGGCGGTGTTTGCCGCCAAGGGCTGCGCCGGGTGCCACGATCCCTATAACTCGGGCGGGGGTCTGGAGATCGCCGCCTGGGAGGCGGTCACCGATCCGGTCGAACTGGCGCGGCAGATGTGGAACCACGCTCCCCAGATGAAGCGCGCCCTGGCGCCCAAGGGCCAGCCCTGGCCCACGCTCACCCCGGCCGAGATGAACGACGTCGTGGTGTACCTCCAGAACCTGCCGGCGACCAAGGGCAAGCAGGCCGGCTTCGCGCCCGCCTCCGCCGAGACCGGCGAGCGGCTGTTCCAGTTGAAGGGTTGCGCGGGTTGTCACGTAGGGGGGCAATCGCTGGCGAGGCGCAAGTCCACGCCCACGGTGGCGGAGTTTGCCGCGGGCATGTGGAACCATGCCTCCAGGATGAACCAGCAGGGCGAGCTGAACCGGGAGGAGATGCGCCGGCTGGTGGGCTACCTGTGGTCGATCCAGTATTTCGAGCCGGCGGGCGACGCGCAACGAGGCCGGCAGGTATTCACCGCCGCCCGGTGCGGAACGTGTCACGGGTCGAGCGCGCCGGGAATCGTTGGGCAACCGATCGACAGCTTCCGGTTCCTGGCGGGTGCGTGGATGCACGGCCCCACCATGCAGACCGCGATGAAGCAGAAGAGCATCGTCTGGCCGCGGCTGGAAGGCGGGCAAGTGGCTGACCTGATGGCATATCTGAGCTTGGGGAGGTAGCGCGCCCGCCGGTGCTAGGCTGGGAGGATGCTCGCGCAGAAGGCGGCCGTCCTCCGCCGGATTCCCATGCTCCAGAGTCTTTCGCCCGAAGAGATTCGGGCCATGGCCGAGATTGCCATCGAGAAACGCTTCCCCGCGGGGGCGACCCTGTTCCATGAGGGCGAAGACAGCCAGGGCATGTTCATCATCGGCCAGGGACAGGTCAAGATCTGCAAGACTTCGCGGTCGGGACGCGAGATGACCATCGCCGTGGATACGGCGCCCTCCACCGTGGCTGAGCTTCCGCTGTTCGATGGAGGTCCCTATCCGGCGTCGGTGGTGGCGATGGACGAAGTGACGGGGCTGCTGCTGGAGAAGCGGGGCTTTATCGCCCTGTGCCGCCGTTATCCCGACGTGGCGCTGAAGATGCTCGCCATGGTGGGCCGCCGGCTGCGGCACCTGGTGGGCACGCTGGAGGGCGTGACCTTCGGCAGCGTCCGCCAGCGGCTGGCTCGTTTGCTTCTGGAACTGGCCGCGCAGGGCGGGGAAGAGAGTCTCCCATTGCACTTCACCCATCAGGAGCTGGCTTCGCGGCTCGGCACGGTGCGCGAAGTCGTCTCGCGGAACATGAGCCGGTTCCAGGTGCAAGGGCTGATTCGCAGCGAGGGCCGGTCGATTCGCCTGATCCACCGCGCCGGGTTGGAGCGCGAGGCGGAAACCGAGCTCTAGCCGGCTGCAAGGGAGAACGAGTCTAGCTGCCTTCCGTCCAGGCCGATGGCGCGCACCTGAATCCGGTCTCCCTCGATCTGGACGGAGACGAAGTGGTGCTCGGAGTGGCCGACGGCCTGAAGCGGCGACGGCGGGGCCGGATAGAGACCGCCGCCACCACCACCGGTGGTGACGAAGATGGCGCCGCCTTCCCTGTCCACCGCTCCCCCGCGTAGCGGATGGCTGCGCTGGTAATTATGTTCGTGGCCGGCGAAGACCAGCCGGACACCGCGCCTCTCCAGGATCGGCACGACGAAGCGCTGAACCAATTCCGCCGTCGTCTCGCCTTCGTGATTGCCGGTGGCGTAAGGCGTGTGATGGAAGAAGACGATCTTCCAGCAGGCCTGCGAACCCTTGAGGTCCTCGTCCAGCCACGCCAGCATCCGGCCCGAGCTCGACACGGCGGCCCACAGCGGCTCGTTGGTGTCCAGGGAGACGAAATGGGCCTGGCCCCAGTCGAATGAGTAGTACAGCCCCGCTCCATCCGCGGGCACAGAGTCCTCCGGCACGCGCATGAAGGCCCGGTAGGTGTCGGCCCGGTCATCGGCGTAGTCGTGATTCCCCGGGCAAGGGTAGAACGGAACCGACGGCATCAGGTCCCGATAAGGAGCGAAGTAGAAGGAGCGGTAGGCGTCCTGCGTGCCGATGGGATAGGCCAGGTCGCCGGTGTGCAGCGCCAGGTCCGGGGCTTCGGTCAGCATCCAAGGAACGAGGCGGAGTTGCGCCTCACTTCCCGAGCCGCTGTCGCCGAACACGATCACCCGGATGGAACGGGCCGACGGAGTGCGGAAGCGGAATCGTTCGCTCGGGTTCGAGGTCAGCGCGTAAGCGTACTCGGCGTCGGGTGTAAGACCATGGGCGACCGCTTCGTTGAGGAAAAGCCGGTCACGCTGCGGGAGCGTGATCTCCGTGGTTCGAACCAGGGGTGGGTAAGGCTGTGACTCACCTCCGGCGCAGCTTATGACCAACCCTTCCGGTTCGGAACTGGTCCAACAGATAGAGGCGCGGTCCGGGCGCACATTCTGAAGATAGGGGCGCGGAATACAGGCTTCTTCCGCCGCCAGGTTGCGGCCGGATGGCGTGAGCGCGGGGAGAAACAGTTGAAGCAGGCGTCGGCGGCTCAGCATCTCTCAGGCTTTATCGCCTGAGAGTAACACCTGAGCAGCATAGGGAACAAGCCTTGGGAGTCCTAGGACGAACCCACTATTGCCGCTTTCAGCGGGCTTCCTCTACCTGCCGGAGGACGGAGGATGACCGCGAGCGGGCCACGAATCGCAGGGACTCGCAGTCGTCCTCGAACTCCTGGTTGGAGAAGGGCTTGAGTGTGTCTTCGAGGGCGGCCCGGCGGATTCGCCGATAGGTTTCCAGGGTCTTCTGTTCGAGCCACCCGCCGTCGCCCCCGGCGGCCTCCGCGCAACGGCGGAGGGCGTCCAGGTACTCGGCGCGAAGCCGCGGGTTGGCCAGCGCCCGCCGGATCAGGACGTTCTGCTGGCTGCGCCAGAAAACGCTGAGTTCAGCGTCGAGCAAGGTGGCGTTCTTGTCCCAGGGCAGAAAGAGGAACCGGCCGGTGGCGGGGAGGCGGTAGAGGTAGAAGTTGGTGACTCCGTCGGTGCTCAAGAGGCTGTCGGTCTCCGTCAGGAAGCTATCCGCGGCCAGGTAGTTGATGAACATCTTCCAGTCGAGCGCCGCGTCGACCTCCGTAACGAAGTCGTTGTCCGAAGCCTCGTTGATCGCCCGAAACAGCGCCGGGAGGGCGGCCAGATCCGCGGTCTTTTTGTTGGTCTGGGGTTTGAAGGGGATGGGGGAGTAGGCGGCGGGGTCCCGTCCACGGTACTCGAAGTAGTATGGCTCCGTCCATTCGTACTCATAAAGGTCGCCCACGGCGCCGGGGAAGCGTTCCACGAGGAAGCGCTCATCGATGTCCTCGACCAGGAGATACAGGCCCGAGTACTCGCCGTTGACGAACAGGCGGGCATGCGTGGCGCGCGAGGCGGGCAGGCCCAGGCTGCGCATGAACAGGAGGCTGAGATACTCGCGCATCATCGGGACCTCCTGAATCAAGTTGCGCAGAATGACAGACCTAAGGCCGGCAAAGGTGCGTTTGCTGTCGTAGCGCGAGAAGTCGATCTTCAGGGACGGCTTCACAGGGCTTCGGCTGGAATTGCCGCGGGAGCGGAGTCCAATCCCGTTTGCCGCATGGCCGTTCCACATGAAATCCGCGCGGTAGTAGTCGTCCTCCAGGTACCGTTCCCTGATGGTCTTCCAGTGCGCCGGCTCCAGGGTCAGCCAGATGTCGTGGATGGTGTCTGCGTCGAAAAGCTCAGCCGCTGACTGAGCGCTGGCCGCGCCGGACGGCGCCATAGCGGCCAGGAGCAGGAGCGGAACTGCGGAGGCGGTTGCGCGCAATATGAGCCCCAGTCCTTTCTGAGCATCTATCGGCAGGTTTGCCCGTCGGGACTGGGGGGGAGGTGCCCTACCTGGGGTGGAACATCACCTTACCCGCCGTGACGTTGAAGGTCTGGCAGAAGCGACTCGCTTTCCGATCTGAAAGCCGCTGGAGGGCGCGGGTCTTGCCGCCCGCGCGGACAGCCGCGCAGAGCGTTCCACAGGTCTTCGCCAGGGCAAAACTGCGTCCTCTGCACGACGTATGTTCTACATCGTCCGGCGCTCCCGCCGAATTGAGGGGCTCTCAGCAGCCGCCGCAGCTACGGCTGCCGGCGCGGAGGCGGACCAGTTGAGGCTGCTTTTCGAACGGGGTCGAGAACTGCTTCTCGATCTTCTCGCGGAAGGTGGGGCCGCCGTTGTAGGCGCAGAAGGGGTAGATCTTGCCGTCCGGGGCGGCGTAGTGGATGATGCAGCGCTTCACGCGCTCGACGCGGGAGAGACAGCTGTTCACCCGCCGCACCGCC
>CAYOTD010000462.1:0-4659 GCA_964406685.1 uncultured Solibacteraceae bacterium
TTCCCTTACGGGTTCGGGCTTCTGCCGGCAACCCGCCAGCAGAACCAGCGCCAGGATCGCGAATCGCCGGGAGCGGTTCACCGCGCCATCAATCCAGCAGGCTCGCCGCCGCCTGGTCCAGAAACCAGGTGACGCTGCGGCCGTGATGCGAAATCATCTGCGCCGGGCGCAGAACGGCGTCGGCGGGATCGCGGAAGACGGCGCGAACGGCCTCGGCCTTTTCCTCGCCCGTGACCAGGTACAGCGTGTGGTGAGCCGCCAGCAACACGCGCGGCGTCAACGTGACCCGCCACTGTTGCAGGGACTTGACGAACACCGCCGCGGCCAGGTTGCGGTCGTTAGGCAACGGTTCACCCGGAAAAAGACTGGCGGTGTGGCCGTCGGCGCCCATGCCCTGCTGGACGACGACGAACTGCGGCGTTTCCGTCTCGCCCAGCTCGAAGAAGTCGCGGATGTCGTCGCTGTAACGCTTGGCGGCGGATTCCGGGCGGAACTCGCCGGCGATGCGATGAACGTTGTAGCGTGGAATACCCGCCGGCTTGATGAGACAGGATTCCGCCAGGGCGTAGTTGCTGGAGGGATCGCCCGGCGGCACCGGCCGCTCGTCGACCCAGAACAGGTGGATCTTGTCCCAGGGCAAGGCGCCGCGCGCGAGGATCTCGAACAGCGGGCGCGGGGTTGTGCCGCCCGATAACGCGAGCGTGGCGCGCGGCCGGCCCGAAAGGGCCTCTTCCAGAAGCGATACCAACTGGCGCGCGCACGCTTCGGCCGCCTCCTGCGGCGTCGCATAGGAATACCAATGGACGCTCATTCCCTATCCACCCGTGATGCCAGTATGCGGAAACGACCGGGAGGTTTCAAGTCCGCCCGGCGGCCTACCGCGCCGGCGGAAGAATCTTCATCGTAGCCGGCAGAGTAAACAACTCATCCGTCAGACCCTGGTCGGTCACGACGCTTTCGGCGTACATCTCGTAGATCTTCTCGCCGTTGCGCTCGCGCTGGATCACGTGCGGCCATTGCACGCCGCCGCCCACGTCGCGGTACTTGGAGAAGACAGTGACCTCCTCGTTGCGGTCCCTGGTCTTCGGATCGCGGCGGTAGAAGACCTGCCGCACCGGCAGCATCGTGGTCCGGTGGATGTAGACCGTGGTCACGCGGTTGTCGGCGTCGGTGATATCCAGGATCTCCACCGGCATGTTCGACCAGACGTCGGCGCCGCGCCATTCCACGATGAGTCCCGGCTCGCCCAGCCGCTGCCGGAGAACATAAAACACGTTCCGCTGGGTCGTGTCACGGAAGCGCGCGAGCAGGTCGGCGGCCACCGGGCGCGCGCCGCGGAACGTGATCTGCCATCCCTTGCCGTCCTCGGTGAACAGAATGGCGGAATCCTCGTCCTTGCCGAACGCCTGCCGCTCGCGCACTCCCAGGAAGTCGGGCCTGGGTGGTTCGGGCCGCGTGAGATAGCGGGTGTAGATGGTGGCCCGGGAGAGGCCGCGCAACTGATCGTTGTAGAACGAGTAGGCGCGGCCGCGCTCGACCCGGTCGCGCAGGGAGAGGAATCGTTGTCCGCCCAGGGCGGCGAGCGTCCCGTCGAGGATCTTCTTCCCCTTCTCCTGGGCGGACTGGGCCGACGCGGCGGCGGCCAGCAGGACGATCAGTGCAATCGGCTTCATGGCTTCCGGCTCAACTCCTCCGGCGTGATGCCGCTGTTCAGCTTCCACTCCTGGACCGTCGCCTCCGCGGCCGGTTTTCCGCCTTGCGTGATGACGGACTTGTGCGGCAACCGCACACCGTCCACTTCGCGCCAGTCCGAGAAGGTCTCCTCGATCTCGGTGGCGCCTCCCGGTCCCATGCCCGAATAGATGCGTTTCGCCGGCAGACCGGCCGCGTCGAACTCGAGCCGCACGCTGCCGCCCGACTTGTCGGTGATCTCGACCCGCGTCTGGCTGAGCGCGTTCACGGTAAGTTCGGTCCGCCGATCGGAAAGGATGGCGTTGAACAGGTTGCGCAGCAGCTCTCCGCGCACCTGCCGCACCACGGCATCCGGCATCGGCGCCAGGCCTTGCGGCGTGGACATCCACCCGCTCTTGCCGTCCGAGTAGACGGCCATCTTGCCGAAGGGCAACTCCTGCTCCTGCCGCAGGTGATCCGGCGCCACCCAGCGGTTGAACTGCTTGGTCTTGAGCCCTCCTCCGCCCATCTGGAGCGTCACTTCGGCCCGCTGCGAAAAGTCGCGCACAGCGGCCAGTTTCGCGGTTCCGCCCATGGCCTGCTGTGCCCGCTGGAGCAGCACCCGCCCGCGCGCCAGGCTGGCGGCGTCCTGCCTGGCCGCCGCGCGCTTGGGCTCGGGAATCGTCAGGTCGATGTTTTCGACCTTGGGACCGAGCGTGGTGAGGGGCTTGCCGAAATCCGCCGGCTTGCCCACGACCACCACGGTGAGGTTCTCGATCTTGAGGCGCTCGCGGGCCACGCGCAGCACGTCCGCCTTGGTCACCGCCGCCACGGCCTTCTGATACTGGAAGATGAAGTCCTTCGGATACCCGTAGTAGTCGTACATCACGAGCCGGTTCAGGGTCTTCGAAGGCCGGTCGAAGTTGAACACGAAGCTGTTGAGCACGGTGTCCTTGGCCGTCTTCAGCTCCTGGTCGGTCACCTCGGCGGTGCGGATCTTCTCGATCTCCTCGCGGATGACGGTGATCGCATCGGTGGTGTTGGCCGACTTGGTGCTGCCGGCGATCTCGAACGCGCCCAGGTGATCGTACTGGGCGTCCCAGGAGGCGGAGATGTTGTAGGCCCAGCCCAACTCCGTCCGCACGCGCTTTACCAGCCGGCTGGAGAAGCCGCCGCCGAGGATGTCGCCCATCACCTGAAGCGCCGGGTAGTCCTTGTCGCGCAACGTTCCGCCCAGGTGCCCCAATCGCAGGAAACTCTGGGTGACATCTTCCTTCGCCGCCAGGAACGTGCCCGCGGCGGGCTTGGTTTCCACCGCCGGGAAGGGCGGTACGGGCGGCTGCGTGTGGCTCCAGCCGCCCAGGAGCTTGTCCAGCTTATCCTTCATCTCCGCGGTGGAGAAGTCGCCCTGCACGGCGATCCGGATGTTGGCGGGGAAGTAATAGCGCTTGTGGAACGCCACCAGGTCGTCGCGCTGGATGTGCTCGAGGTGCTCGTACTCGATGCGCCGCCCATAGGGCGTGTGGCGGCCGTAGAGCAGTTCGCTGAACTCGCGCGAAGCGATGCCCGGCGCGCTGTCGTTGCGCCGCGAGATCATGCTGCGGAGCTGCGTCTTGGCCAGGTCGATCTTGTCCTGGCGGAATTCGGGCTCGACAATCACGTCGCGGAAGACCGCCAGCACCTCGTCGACGTTTTCCTTAAGAGCGTTGAAGCCCACCGACCCGCTGCTCTCGCCGATCGAGCTCTCTACCGATGCCGCGATGTTCTCGAGTTGCTCGTCGAGCTGGTCGCCAGTCTTAGCCTTGGTGCCGCCGGTGCGCATGACGGTGCCGGTGATCTGCGCCAGTCCCACCTTGTCCGGCGTCTCAAACAGGTTGCCGGTGCGGATGAGCGCGAAGCCGCCGACCAGAGGCAGTTCGTGGTTCTCCAGCAGATAGACTCTGATCCCGTTGGCAAGGGTGTAGGTGGCGACCTCCGGGATCTTGACTTCGCCCAGCGGCGGATACTTCAAGTCCTTGTGGGAAGGGATTCTCGCCGGCTGCGCCTTCGCGGGGACGGGTTTCCCCGGCTGGGGCTTGGCCGCCGGCGTCTGCCCCGCGGCCGCGGCTGCGGCCAGAGCGGCAATCAGGAGCGCGTTTCTCATTTCCCTCCCTCCTTCGCATCGGTCTTGGGCCTCACGGTGTAGGCCACCGTGCGTGTTTTCTCGACAAAGTACTGCCGCGCGACGCGCTGCACGTCGTCGGCGGTAACCGCGTTGATCTCCTCCAGTCCGGTGAACAGCTTCCGCCAGTCGCCGTACTTCACGTAGTAAGAGGTGAGTTGACTGGCCAGGCCGGAGTTGGAGTCAAGCTGCCGGATCAGCGCCGCGCGCAGCTTCGTCTTCACGCGGTCCAGGGTGGCCTGGTCGACTTTCTCCTTCTTCAACCGCTCCAGGATGCCGTAGGCCGCCTTCTCGTTCTCCTCGACCGTGTGTCCGGCGGAGGGCACGCAGAACAGCAGGAACAGGTTCGGGTACTTGCCCTCCGGGAAGGTCGCCTGGGCCTGGGCGGCCAGAGAGATCCGCTTGTCGCGGACCATCTCCTTGTAGAGCAGTCCGGTGCGGCCACCCGACAGGATGCTGGCCACCACGTCGAAGGCGGCGTCGTCCTTGTGAAGCTGGTCGGGCCGTTTGTAGACGATGATCAGCAACGGCTGTGAGGGCGACTCCACTCCGATGCGCCGTTCGCCTTCCTGCGGCGGTTCTTGGGTGCGCACCCGCGGCGGCGGCGGACCCGCCGGAAGGCGGCCGAAGTACCTTTCCGCCAACTGCCGGGCCGCGGCGGGCCGGATGTCGCCGGCGATGCCGACGGTGATATTGACCGGGGTGTAGTAGGTCTTGTAGAAGCGTTGCGCGTCGGGTGCGCGAAAACTCTCGATGTCGCTGGCCCATCCGCCCGGCATGTTGCGGTAGGGGTGGGCGATGAAGGCCGTGGCCAGCAGGGCTTCCAG
>CAYOTD010000463.1:0-4654 GCA_964406685.1 uncultured Solibacteraceae bacterium
AAGGTCCGCCGCGCCATCCTCGACAAGAACGTGCGCCTGCCCGCCGGGGAGACCATCGGCTGGGACCTGGACCGCGACCGCATCCATCACCACGTCACCGAGTCGGGAATCGTCGTGGTCGAAGGCAAGCGCGGCTCGGTCGACCTGGCCAGCCTGCAAATCTGAAACAGGGACAGTAACCAATTTCCCCTTTTTTGAAGAAGGGGAAATTGGTTACTGTCCCTGTTTTCCCAGAGCCTCGTCCAGGATGACCGCGAACGCCTGCGCCTTCTCCTCGATCCGGCGATGGATCTCCTCCATCTCCCGCTCCAGCGTGTGCGCGCGGTCGGCCAGGTGCATGCAGGTGAGAATGGCGGAGCGCAGCGTATCCACGTGCCCGGAACGGGCCGAGATCCGCGACATCATCTCGTCGATCTCGGAGGCCAGCCGCAGAACTTCGCCGGGGTCGCCGGCGACCAGCACGGTGAGGGCCTGCCCCCCGACAGTGATCTTGACCGGCTTCTTGTCCACCACGCCTGGTTGCATCGCTGGCTCCGGGCCGGCGGTGGTCAGTTTCCGCCGAGCAGTTCCAGTTGGTCCTTCAGTTTCTCGATCCGGGTGCGAACCTGTTTCCGCTCGGCCCGCAGGGATTCCAACTCCTGCGCCACGCGGTCGGCCCGCGCGCCCGCCTCGGCGGCCCGCTGGAGAGCGGCATCCTTCTCCGCCTCGGCCTCTTCCAGCTTCCGGGCCAGGGATTCCTTCTCCTGGCGCAGAACCGAAACCACCTCCACGGCGCGCACAATCTGCGCCTCGAGGCTGGCCAGGGAATCGGCTTCGTCGTCCCGCACGGCGTTCATGAGTGTCCTCCGGATCACTCTGTTTGTGCCAGAGCGAGCTTGGCCTTGTCAACCAGGGTCTGGAAGCCGGCGGCGTCCTTCAGGGCCATGTCGGCCAGAATCTTGCGGTTCAGGTCGATGCCCGCCTTCTTCAGTCCGCCCATCAGCTTGCTGTAGGACAGCCCGGCCTGCTTGCAGGCGGCGGAGATGCGGATGATCCACAGGGAGCGGAAATCCCGCTTCTTCCGCTTGCGCCCGACGTAGCCGTAACGCAGCGCTTTCTCCACCGCTTCCTGGGCGGAACGGTGAAGCTTGCTCTTGGTCAGGTAGAAACCGGAGGCCCGGTCCAGAACTTTCTTGCGCGCCTCGCGGCGCTTGGTACCTCGTTTGACTCTCGGCACGTTTTCTCTCCTTTGAAGTGGTTCTTCCTGGCGGCGGTGCAGGCACGTGCGGCGCTCTGCTCGCTCGCCGGCGCGGGGGCCCTAGTAGGGCAACATCTGCTTCAGGGCGAACTCGTCTGCCTTGTCGAGCAGACTCCCCTGCCGCAGCCTGCGCTTGCGGGTGCGCGACTTCGACGTCAGAATGTGGCGGGCAAACGAATGACCGCGGGTCACTTTGCCCGTGCCCGTCTTCCTGAACCGTTTCGACGCACCCTTATGTGTCTTCAGCTTCGGCATGCTTGATTCCTTCGAACGGGGGTGATGCGGACCTTCTTGAGTATACCAGACCCCTACCCGCCCCGCCACAACGCTACAATGTGGCTGAGAGGAGTACGGGCTGTGGCAAATGGGACCGACAATTCGTCCAAATTGGTGTGGTTTATCGCGGGAGCGGCCATCGGGGCGTCCATCGCCCTGCTCTACGCTCCGGCCTCCGGCGCCGAGACCCGGCGCAAATTGAGGAAGAGCGCCGAAGAGGGCCGTAGCAAGCTGGTCGATAGCAGCAAGGAGTTCATCGACCGCGGCCGCGACCTCTACGAGAAGGGCAAGAAGATCGCCGACGAGGCCGCCGACATCTTCGAGCGCGGCCGCCAGGTCGTGCAGAACGCCTCCTCGATCGTCAGCGACTGATCCCATCCCGGGGGTGCGGCATGAGCGCATCGACGCCATCGCTGTCCGCTTTCCGCAACGAGCCTTACGCCGATTTCTCGACCCCCGAAAACCGCGCGGCGGCGCGCGAGGCCCTGGCGCAGGTGCGCGCCCAGTTCGGCCGCGAGTACGAAATCCGCATCGCCGGCCGGCGCCACGCCACCCCCGGCAAGCTGCGCTCGCTGAACCCCTCGCATCCGGACGAAGTCGTCGGCGTCCATCAGAAGGGGACGCCCGAGCTGGCCGCGCAGGCCGTCGAGGCGGCCCACGCCTTCTTCCCCGAGTGGAGCCGCACCCCGCCCGCCGAACGCGCCCGGCTGCTGTTCGAAGCGGCCGCCATCCTGCGCCGGCGCAAGTTCGAATTCGACGCCTGGCTGGTCTCCGAGGCCGGCAAGACGTGGCCGGAAGCCGAGGCCGACACCAGCGAGGCCATCGACTTCTGCGACTACTACGCGCGCCAGATGCTGCGCCTGGCCCCCCCCCCCGAGCTGGTCCAGCTTCCCGGCGAGCGCGACCGCATGGTCTACCTGCCGCTGGGCGTGGGCGTCATCATCCCCCCGTGGAACTTCCCGCTGGCCATCCTGGCCGGCATGACGGCGGCCGCCCTCGTTGCGGGCAACACCGTCGTGGTGAAGCCCTCCAGCGACACCCCCACCATCGCCGCCCGGTTTGTCGACGTGCTGCTGGAAGCCGGGTTCCCGGAGCGCAGCCTCGCCTTCCTCACCGGCAGCGGCGCCGAGGTGGGCGACACGCTGGTCGAACACCGGCTGACGCGCTTCCTCTCCTTCACCGGCTCGCGCGACGTCGGCCTGCGCATCAACGAGCTGGCCGCGCGGCCGCGCCCCGGCCAGATCTGGATCAAGCGCGTGGCCGCCGAGATGGGCGGCAAGGACGCCATCATCGTCGATGAAGACGCCGATCTGGATGCCGCCGTGGCTGGCGTGCTGGCCTCCGCCTACGGCTACCAGGGCCAGAAGTGCTCGGCCTGCTCGCGGGCCATCGTCGACGGGAAGGTGTACGACGAGTTCCTGGCGCGGCTGGCGCCGAAGGTGGACGCGCTCCAGGTCGGGCCGGCGGAAGACTTCGACAACTACATGGGCCCGGTCATCAACCAGCGCGCCCGCCAATCCATCCTTGACTACATCGAGATCGGCAAGCGGGAAGGCCGCCTGGTGGCCGGCGGCGGCGCGGCTCCGGGTGAGGGCTACTTCGTCCGGCCCGCGGTGTTCGCCGACATCGGCCCGCGCGCCCGCATCTTCCAGGAAGAGATCTTCGGCCCGGTGCTGGCCGTGACCCGCGCGCGCGATTTCGACCACGCCCTGGAGTTGGCCAACGACAGCGAATACGGGCTCACCGGCGCCGTCTACACGCGCAACCGCGCCCGCATCCAGCAGGCCTCCGAACGCTTCCACGTCGGCAACCTGTACTTCAACCGCAAGTGCACCGGCGCCATGGTGGGCGCGCACCCCTTCGGCGGCTTCAACATGTCCGGCACCGATTCGAAGGCGGGCGGCCCCGACTACCTGCTCCAGTTCCTCCAGATCAAATCGATCGCCGAAAAGCTCTGACGCGCGGCACCAGGAGAACTCCAGCGCAGCCTCTACAGCCCCACTGCCCCGCTGCCGATCAATCGGGGATGCAGATTCTGCTGAGCTACACGCGGAGCATGTTCTGGATCTTCGGAATCGTTCGGAACGGCACCCGCCGCTGGGTGCGGATGGCGTCTCCCGTGATCTCCATCGCCCTCTGGTTCGGGTGCCTGTTCGCCGCCGATTGGTGGGGCCGCAAGCACGGCCTGCCGGAAGCCAGCCCCATCGACGGCCTGATCCTGCTGATCGTCGCCGGGTGGCTTGTGGACCTGTTCCACGAACTGGGCCACGCGGTGGCTGGCTGGGGCGCCGAGATGAAGCTCCACCTCTTCCGGGTCGGCCCCATTGTCGCCCAGCGTCGAAGGGGGCGATGGGAAGTCAAGTTCTCCCTGCTGTCGATCTTCATGTCCACCGGCGGGGGCGTGGCTTCCGCCCCGCTCGTGCTCAAGGATCTCCGCACCCGGATGATGATGCACATCGCGGGAGGACCGGTGGCCTCTCTGCTCACCGCGCTCATCGCCTTCTCCGCGCTCCTCGCCCTGCCCGGCACCGCCTGGGAGCCATGGTGGAAACTTGCCGCCCTTTGCGCCGCGTTGTCCGCCGCGGCTTCCATCGTCAACGCCATCCCGTTCGCCATGGCGGCCGGCTTTTCCGACGGCGCCCTGATCCGGCAGCTCCGGCAGGGCGGCCCCTATGCCGGCCTTCGCGAGGCCCTGCACATGGCCGCCGCCACCACCGTCAGCCCCCTCCGCCCGCGCGATCTTGATGCGCGCGTTCTCGAACAGGGCCTGCTGTCCGGAGGAGCGGCCCCCGAGGCCGGCATCCTCCCGATGATCCTGGTGGTGTGCGCCGTCGATCGCGGCGACACCGCCGCCGCGGCGCGGTACCTGGAAGCCGCGCTCCAGCGCCATCCCAAACCGGAGGAGTGGGGCGAGGCGGAGTGTGTCGCCGAAATCGCCTTCTACCTTGCCTACCTGGACGGTCACACCGCCCGCGCCGTGCAATGGCTGGCCGCGGCGGAGGAGTTGGCCGCCAAGCAGAAGATATCGCTTTCCGCCAGCTTCGACTACTGGCTGGCCGTCACCGCCATCCGCCTGGCCCAAGGGAATCTGGGCGAGGCCGAAGCGGCCTGGCTCCAGACCAGACAGATCGCCGACCAGGC